>JBDHKT010000532.1:0-2195 GCA_039586255.1 Gemmatimonadota bacterium
TGGAGCGTACGCGTGCGCTTTTGGCTGAGCTGAAAGCCGACTTCGCGGCGATCGGAGGGCGAAGCGGCGGCCGCCGACCTTAGCGACCGCGGCGCCGGCGCCGGCGCGCCTTCCCGAGGTCGCCCGGACCCGGGAGTGAGCCGTCGATGATGAAGGTGATCTCTCCCTTACCGTCCGCCGCCCGGGACGTGACCACGACCTGATCCACACGCCGCGACTTGTCCGCCACCGTGATCTCGAAATCGAGCTTGCCGTCCGCCGACGTGACCCGCGTGCGCACCCGGTCGCCGGGCGACCGTTCGGCACAGGTGGCAGGGTTGCGAAACAGCGTCTTCGTAGACTGGCGATTACTCCCCGAGAGCGTACGTGAGATCTTGATCTGACGCAGCCAGTCCGGCTGGTAGCTTATCTTGTATCTGGCACCGTGCTGGTCTGTGCCTTCTCCGTCGCGGTTGTGCCGGGCCATTGCAGGCTCAATCCCCCCACTGGACCGAGTGGAAGCGTCCGAAAGCTGTCTTGAAAAGGAAGGACAATCTCTTTCAATACTCCATTAGCGTCAAGGCACGTCCGCGCCACCACCTAGAGCCGGAACGGGACCGGCACGAAACAGAGCACGAATGCCAGGGCCGCCGCCAACCCGACGGCGACACGCACCCTGCTCGGCCCCTGCTCCGAGTTATACAGCGGAGGGTGCTGGATCCGCCCCCGCCCAACCCCTACCACCAGGACCGCCCATACCCACCAACCGGCCCAGAGGAACCCCAGCGGGATCAGCGCCAGGAAGAAGATCCAGGCAGCCAGCCGCTGGCGCGACCCGAGCAGCGCGTAAAGCAGGTGTCCGCCGTCCAGTTGCGAGATCGGGAGCAGGTTCAGAGCCGTTACGAACAGGCCGAGCCATCCCGCGAAGGCGATCGGATGCATCTCCACGACGTAGCCCGCCCCTGGGAAGTCGAGCACCAGCCGCGTGAGCCACGACATGGCGAGCGAACCGCCCAACCAGAAGCCGTCCGTGGCGAAGCGCACCAGGTACGCCGTCGGGGCGTGGGTCACCGCGATGACGCGGCTGTGCGCCAGCCCCCACCAGAGCAGCGGCAGCGAGGCCAGGAAGCTGAGCAGCGGACCCGATATCGCCACATCGAGCAGGGTCGACCGGCTGAGGACCGGCGAGCGCAACCTGATGAACGCACCCAGCGTCCCGATCACCGACAGGTAGGGAGGGAACGGAATGAAATACGGCGGCGTCACGCTAATCCGATGGTACCGAGCCGCGAAGTAGTGGCCGGCTTCGTGCACCGCCAGGATCCCAACCAGCGCCAGTCCGAAGGGGAGCCCCGGAACCAGAGCGCCCGCATCGATCGCCACGGGGATCGGCACGAACCGACCGCCGAGCAGCGGCAGGAACTCGAACCCGATCGGCCAGTGCCCCGTCAACAGACTTCCGGCCACCACCGTGCTGAACAACGTCGCCCCGAGCAGCAGGGCGTGCAGCCACCAGCGCTCGCGCCGCGCAGCGGGCTCGAACAAGAAGAGCTCCCAGCCCAGCGGCTCCTCTCGCACGCCTACCGAACCGGGCCACTCCGCCAGCACCTTCCTCACCTCCGCCGATTCGGGCCTCAGCCCCGGCAGCAACCGTCCCGTTACCAGGCGGCCGGCGCGAACGTTCTCAACCCGGCAGAAGGCGAAGATCGCCAGGTATTCCGCCGGCCCTTGACCGTCCGTATGCTGACTATTAGTATCTGGTGTCACCAGCCAGAAGTCCGCCGCGATTTCTTACTGCACCCATTAAAGCAATACCGAAAGCGTAAACCAAAGTAATCTAACAACATATCGCTGCTGGCCGTACGCGTCGCCGGCGCGCCGATCAAGTCTGCGCACGACCCTGTCTTCGCAGCTCCCCCGGCCAGACATGCAGCCAACCACAGAAGAAACAAATGTCTACTACCCCCACGTCGCTCGATATCGCGGAGTTGAAGGCGAAATCAGCCGCTGACCTCCACGAGATGGCGGAAGAGCTAAACATCCAGAACTACTCTTCCCTCCGCAAGCAAGACCTGATCTTCCGAATCGAACAGAACCTGCTGGACTCCGACGTGATCCTCAGGGCGGAAGGCGTCCTGGAGATCCTGCCGGAGGGCTACGGGTTCCTACGGAGTCAGGACTGGAACTACCTATACGGGCCGGATGACATATACGTG
>JBDHKT010000038.1:0-8955 GCA_039586255.1 Gemmatimonadota bacterium
GTTTCACTCGGCGCTGGCCATGCAGACGATCGCTGCGGGCAACCGTGACGGTCCCGAGCGGCTCGTGCCGTTGGATCGGGTCGCGTTCATCGAGTGGGATTCCGACAAGGGCCGTAAGATCGGCACGATCGTCGGCGGTGTCATCGACGCAGCCGTGATCGTCGCGATAGTCGTCGGATGTACCACATCCGGTTGCGGCTCTTTTACCGGCGTGAGCTTCTAGTCCGGCTCGCGGACCCGGCTCACCGCACGATCAGGGGGGGAAGGCGCAGACCCGACCACCTCGAGCTGGAGCGGAATCAGCTCCGGGGAGGCGCCTGGGATTTGTAATCCCTTGCGTCTGCCGCTGAGTCCGTTGTTCTGGGGCGCGGACTCGGAGTCCGCTTCCTGGCCTCCCAGTTTCGCTGAGTTTCGGGAGCACCCGATGAGCAGCTGCAAAGGGCCAGCGCTCGTGATCTCGCCGGCAGGTCCGAGGGCTTCGATATGCAGGCGCGGTACCGTCAGATGAGCCTGAAGCCTATGGCTGTGTTCACGGTGTCCCTCACCGCGCCGAGCGCGGCGTTGATCGCCCGCTCGACCGCGATGATACCCAGTCCTTCGATCGTGAGCAGGACGGTGCGCGACGCGTTCTTCTGGATCTCCATGTGCAGGCGAGCCTTCTTCTTGGTCAGCTTGCCCGCCGCGTGGAGGCGGACGATCATCGCTATGCTCTCGGCGGTCTTTTTGAACTCCGCCTTCGCGTAGTCCTTGATCTCGGGCCAGCTGTCCTCGAGGACTGCCCGCGATGCCTCCAACATCTGCTTCGCCAGACTCGGCACCCTGATAGCCATGGCCTCCCCCTTACTGACCCCGTTTCTTGGCCAGCTCCAACGTCAAGATCGCCAGGAAGCTCTGCTGAAACGCTGCGCGTAACGGTTCCAGCTCGTCCGGACTGTCGAACCCCAACTTGTGCAGCTCTTCGAGGTTGTCCACGTTCTGGGCGACAAGGTCGAGCTGCTCGACGGTGATCTCGTTCTTCGGCCGGGCGGCGGCGCGCACTCGGACGACGCCCAGTTCGGCGCGTACCTCATCGTAGAACCCGATGTAGTTGTCGTGGTCCGCTTCGGGCGTGTAGAGATTGCGCTCTACGTCGATAAAGAAACGCTCGAACTCGCGCTGTAGCGCCATGACCGACCGGTCGGTGATCTCATCGTAGTCGGCCACCAGCTTGATCTGGCAGCCCAACCCGGCCAAAGCCGTGGCCAATACGGTGAGCTGCAGCGCTCGACGCGCCACCCCTCTGGTATGTTTCCCGCTATGTCTCATGTCAGCCCTCTCCCAGCCAGGACTCGAGGCAACGATCGAAGTAGCCGCTGACGCGCAAGAATGCTCCGTTGTATACGACATGACTTGCAGCGGCAACCAACGCGCCGAGTATGGACAGCCAGACGGGAATCAGCCCGAAGAACCAGAGGACGTTGCCGGCGATGGCGCGCACCCACTTAACGAAGGTGACGAACGGGCGCACCCTCCCGAGCTTCCTCATCAGCTTCGGCCAAAGGACGTACCAGGCGACCAGCAGCACTATTCCCAGAACCCATACGACCACCGGAACCCGTCGGTCCACTGGAAAAGGCCACAGCCGCGCCAGCACACCGCCCGCCGCCGCGATCAGGTCGGCGAGCGACAGGCGAACCTCCCAGCCGGCGACGATCGCGCCGCCAAGCACGGCGAGGGTGAACAGCCACGCTTCCCACGCCCGCAACTTCAGCGACCTGAAGAAACGAAGGGCGCCCGTCTCGACGACCTTCCGCTCACGCCCCTCGGCGAACTTCCGTTCCGGGCAATCCTCGGACCTCATCCGCGGCAGCGGCGCGCGCTCCGCCGGTTTCCAGTCAGGCAACGCGAACTGCGTCCCGCCAAGGTAGTGGCGCACGAAGCGATCGGCGAGCGAGTAACCCTGGTAAACGAGGGCCGCGACCTCGCCGTCGCCGAAGGCGTCGAGGTCGGTGCGGATGCCGGCGATCGCTTGCGAATCGGCGTGAGGCGGCAGGCCTTCCCGATCGGCGTCGTCGGGAGGTGTGGTCATGTGAAAGAACGCCGCGCCATCCAGCCCGTATCGCTCCTTCAGATCCTCCCAGGCGGCGCCCTGGCCGTCGACTCCGCTCAGACCCGCGGTGACACGACGCTCCTCCCTCAACCTGCGAAGCTGGAGGTTGCGAACGTTGTCCATGAGGATCGAGAAGATCCGCCCCATCATCCCGAAGCGGCCCGCCGTCACCCGTTGCTCGACCTGCATCAGGCCGCCGGCATCGCTGACGATGATGTGCGTGCACTCTTCCTCGAAGAGCGCCGACATACCCTGGTTGTCGAAAACGCCACCGTCGGTCAGGCGCAGCGTGGCGACATGCGTGTCATCGTAGAGGCCGAGGATCGTGTAGGGCGGAAACACGGGTGGGAAGCAGGCCGAGGCGGCCACCGCATCGGCCAGCGTAATCCTCTCGAAGTCGCGCTTCGCCTTCGAACCGATGAGAAGGCTCGTGCGCAGCTGGTAGAGATCGATGACGAACGTCATCAAAGCTTCCAGCCGCTCGGGCGACGCCCCGACCAGCTGACGGCATTCGGCCCAGACATCTGCTCCGATCTCGCGTATCGCCAGCCAGAAGCGGCGTACGCGCTGGCGCTGCGGCAGGCCCCCTGTCACACCGCCCCACGGCCCGCGGCACACATACCACGCCTCCTGCTTGGCAGCCCGCAACTCGCCCAGCTCGCACATCATGAAGCGCCGGGTGGGAAAGCCGGGTCGGCATATGGCGTCGAGGACCGGCCAGGGCGCGAGGTCGATGCCGGCGTCGTCCAGTGTGTCTCGGACGTGTTTCCCGAATTCGAACCTCTGCTCGGCGCTGGCATCCTGCCACAGCCGCCGTAGGATCGCAGCCACCACCGCCTCGGACTCGAAGCCCGGCGGGGGGCGCTCGATATTCTGGAAGAGCTCCTCCAACTCTTTCTCTGCAAGCTCGTGCCGGTACTTCATGAGGGCGTCGATCTCGTCGTAGCGCAGGAAGCCGAGTACCGAATCGCCGACCTCGACGCTGGTGAATCGCCAATCGCGACCCGAGTTGAGAGTCGTGGCGTTGAGGACGAGTTGCGGGATCTTGGGCGAATGCCTGCGGTTGTACTCCTCGACCCCACCGACGACCTCTTCGCCACCCGGCAAGAAGCGAACGTCTTTGAGGGCGACTTCGCCCGCCCTCCCTTGGCGCTGCAACTGGCCTTTGTGGCGAAGGTCCTCGACGATCCGCCTGTACAGATGCCGCTGGTACAGGCGGCCCATTCGCTGGGCGAGAGTCCGGTTCGATATGATGATCCAGAGGGTCGCGAACGGGTTCAGCAGCAGCCGCGTGCGCAGGTTCTTGCGCACCCCCTCGAGGAAGTCGCCCTGGACCTCTTTGACGATCTCGATATAGTCGTCGCGGTCCAGATCGGCCTTGCGATCGATGTACTTCTTGAGAACGAGGATGTAGAGGGCGGCCAGTATGGAGCCGCCGGACACGGTGGAGAGGACCTCCACGTGCCTGAGGACGTCGAGCTCGGCCAAACGCCGCAGAACGCCTAGATGGAAGAAGGATGCCCGGAAACCGCCACCGGACAGCGCGAGGCCCAGCTTGCTGCGCCTATCGTCCACAGTGAGGATCGTGCTTCAAGGGAGGCTCCCGATGTCAGAGGAAATTGTGGGACGACGACGCGCGGTGCGCAAGACTCTCAGAGCGTTGGACGAAACAAAAGGTGAGCACCAGAGACACGGGTGCTCACCCGGTTACACGAATTGGATTGTCGTCTTCGCAGTCGAGGGATGACGAAAGGCGATCATCCCGCACGCTACGAAATTATTCGCCGTAGTAGCGCTTCGCCTGGATCTTGCCGGTCTTGGCCTTGATCTTCAGGTAGCCTCCCGACTTCTTCGCCAGCGTCCTGCCCTTCTTGACGGCTATTGCCTTCTTCCTGTGGAAGCTCTCCGGCGATCGCTTGCCCTCCCGCTGCACGTGCCAGCCGTCCTTGTGGCTTTTCACCACGAAAGTCGCCTTCGCCATCTTCACCCCTCCCTCGAGTTAGGCGGCCGGTGCTGGAGTCGTTAGTATTATCAGGCTAACGAGCCGCCGGCGCAAGGCTGGCGTTCAGTTCACGTTTTTCAAGACAGCCAACAGGTAGTCCCAGAACTTCTCCACGGAGTCGATGTGCATCTTTTCGTCGGGCGAGTGAACGCCTTCGAGCGTCGGGCCGAAGGAGATCATGTCCATGCCCGGATGTTTTTCGCCGATGATGCCGCACTCGAGTCCGGCGTGAACGGCCTGGACGCCCGGCTGCTTGCCGTAGAGCTGCTGGTAAGTCGACTTCGCGATCTTGAGGATCGGTGAGTCGAGGTTCGGCTTCCATCCGGGGTAGCCCGAATCCTGCACGACCTTGGCGCCACTCAGTTCGAGGACCGTTGCGACCGTCTGGACGATCTCTTCGATCTCGGAAGCGACCGAGCTACGCTGGCTGGTCTCCAGCATGACCTTGCTCTTCACCGTGCTGATGACCGCGACGTTGGTCGACGTCTCCACCAGGCCCGGAATATCGGCGCTCATCTTGGTGACGCCGTGAGGCAGCGCGACGAGCGCCTTGATGATTCCCTCCTGTTGGTCCTTTTTCATGACCAGCCGCTCGACATCGCCGGTCTCGCGCTCCAGTGTGATCGACAGGTCGGGCTCGACAGTGGCAAGCTCGACGCCGATCATCTCGTCGAACTTCTTGGCGATCGCCTGTGCCTTGCGGGCCTTGTCCTTGGGCACGAAGACCAGAGCCTCGGCCTCGCGGGGAATCGCGTTCCGCTTGTTGCCACCTTCGATGTGGGCGAGGCGCGCGCCGGTCTCGTGCAACTCAAAGAGCACGCGGGCCATCGTCTTGATCGAGTTGCCGCGCCCCTTGTCGATCTCGAGCCCCGAGTGGCCACCGACCAACCCCTGCACCTTGAGCCGCATGGCGACCGAGCCGCCCGGCGCCCGCATGAAGTTCACTCTCCAGGTACCCGAGGTGTCGCGGCCGCCGGAGCAACCGACGAAGATCTCGCCTTCTTCCTCGGAATCGAGGTTGAGGAGGGTCCTGCTCTCAACGAAGCCGGGCTTGAGGAAGCCGGCGCCGGTGAGCCCGGTCTCCTCGTCGACGGTGAACAAGAACTCGAGGGGCCCGTGCTCCAGAGAGCGATTCTCCATGATCGCCAGGTTCGTAGCGACGGCGATCCCGTTGTCGGCCCCGAGTGTCGTGCCGTCCGCCATCAGAATGTTGCCCTGGCGAACGAGCCGGATCGGGTCATTCTCGAAATCGTGCTCGACGCCCTTGTTCTTTTCGCAGACCATGTCGAGGTGGCCCTGCAGGCAGACGCTGGGCGTGCCCTCGCGGCCGGCGGAGCCCGGTTTTCTGACCACGACGTTCAGCGCAGCGTCCTGCTTGGCCTCGAGGCCGAGCCGCTTGGCGACCCCCATGACGTAGTTCGAGATCTGCTTCTCGTTCTTCGATTCGCGCGGGATCCGGCTGATCTCGGCGAAGTAGCGCCATACGGGCTCGGGCTTCAATCCAGCAATCGCATCAGACATCTCGGGATCCTCCCAGGGTTAGCGATCATCGACGCGCCAGTGGTGGCAGGTCGGCGTGGGGTCCTTTCGCTTCACCGCTCGCGTATGCGAGCCGAGAATGTGGCGCCATCGTGCCCGCTCACGAGTTCGCTCGCAGGACCCCAGCGCCTCCCACGCTGGCTTGTACGCGTAGTGATGGGGCTTGCGGCACAAGATGCGAAGGGGACCGCCGGGTAGCAATGTCCCCCGTTTCGCTCAGAAGACGGCGCTGACCTTGAAGAAGAGGGTGTTCCTCTGCTCGGAGCGCTCCCCGAATTTGCCCGTACCGCGCTGGTAGGCCAGCTGGATAGTGCCGAAGGGCGGGCGATAGCGGTAGACGAAGACCGCCTGGATGTTCTCTTTCTTGATCGTCGAGTTGATCTGATAGAAGACCTTCAAATAGAGATCCGGGGTGAAGAACTGGTCGGCGCGGATGACGTGGATCCAGGTACTCTCGTTTTCCGGATCTGGGTCAAGCACGAGGCGCTCCAGCTCGTACTCGAGGGAGAGCTGGGGGGTCGGCTTGAGAGCGGCGCTGGCGGTCCACAGTTGAAAGTCGGCGTCGAAGTTCCTGCCGGCGAGGACTCCGGCGCGGGCCGACTGGAACTGCCGGGTGTTGTAGCCGATCTCGACCCCGAGCTGGCGGTTGCGGAAATCCTTCTCGAAGCGCTTGAACTCCTCCTGGTATTCCAACTCCATCGACCAGCGGCTGCGCAGCTCGACCTCCAACTCCTGGTCGATCTGCCAGCTACGCAGGACGCCCTGCTGGCTCCAGTAGATGTTGTAGTTCGAGTCGTAAGCGATGCGCTCGAACGCGCCACGGCGGATCCAGAACGTGTGGTCGAGCGCCGAGTCGAGCTCGCGCCTGTCGTCGTCGCGAATGAAGCCGACGACGTTCACGTTGTCGGCGAAGCGATGGCCGAGGTGCGTGTAACGGACGTGGAAGTGGCTGGTCGGCGAGTCGTAGGCCGGTCGTAAGAAGTAGGCCCAGGTCCCGCTGCTGTTGGGCCCCCAGCTCTGGGCGACCTGGGCCGTCATGCCGAACGTCCTGGTGAAGAACAAAGTAGCGTCGCTGCTCAACGATCCCTGGTTATCTCCTTCCAGCGTACGGTTGGCGACCATCAGCGCCACATTGCTCGAGCCCAATACATCGCGCTGCGCTCGGGCGATGCCATAAGCCGCTCTCGGTAGATCGACGTCGGGCGCCCCCGGTTCCGGCGGACCGGTATCGACCTCGGACCACGTCGCGATACCTGTCAGGTTCCACGGGCCCTGCTTCCCCAGGACCTGGCCGCCGACCCTGACGTCGGATATCCGTCGGGTGTAGAAGGTGCGGATCCGCTGCCGGAACTGCTGGGCGCTCTCCAGGAAGAAGGGCCGCTTCTCGTCGAGCGCCAACTCGAAGCGTGTCAGGTTCACCCTTTCCTGGTCCGCCTCGATGATGGCGAAATCGGGATTCACGGTAAGGAACGCCGCCATCTCGGGCGTGATCGCGTAACGTGCGTCGAGGCCGGCCTGCCAGTCGGCCCTATAGTCGAGTTCGCCTTCGCCTTGCTCGATGCGTGAGAGGCCGTACGGGATCACTCGGTAGCGGCGCTGCGGCGGCGCCACCTGGAGTCCGACGATCGACCCCGCCTGCGACACCCGGGCATCGTTGTCGAGTGGACCCGCCCAGTAGCTAATCTCCAGCGTGCGCCTGCGACTGCGGCCGAGGTTGATGCCCCAGGTGACGTCGTCGCCGGCTGTGTAGCTGATGGAAACGAACGGAATGGCGAACTCGGCCGTCCAGCCCGAATCCGCCACCTGTGCGGCGGAACTCCAGGTCGCGTCCCAAGTCGCATCGACGGTCCGGCCGTCGTCCCTGATCTGTCCGTCGAGCTGGGTGCCCAGCGGGTTGGTCACGAAGAAGAAGCCGGTGCGGTTGTCGTTGTGACTATCGAGCAGAATGACGGCGGCGTCGTCGTTAATCAGGTCGGCATCGCGGCGCGTGAGTTGAGCGGTGGGCGGCTGGGAGTCGTAGAAGCGGAAGGCGACGTAGAGCGCGGTCGAGTCGTACATGACCAGCGCCTGCGAGAAGACGACCGACGGCTCGCCGACGCGCGGCTGGAACTGGATGAAGTTTTCGGCCGTCGCCGCGTCGGCCCACTCCTCTTGTTCGATAACCCCATCGATCGTCGGCGGCGCGGTCGCTCTGATGGCCTGGATAACGAAGGCCGAGTCGGGCTCCTGGGCCGAGGCGAGCGGCGCCAGTAGGGCGAGTGCCACGGAGCAGAAGGACACTAGTGTCCGATCCGCACGGGCAGACGCCTGGCGCCCCAGTCTCCCGGCGGCCCGTCGAACACGCCGGCACACGACTCGCCGCATCTAGCGCAGCGGCCGTCGTCGGTCAGTTGCCAGGCCTCGAGGATGTACCAGTCGCGGGCGACGAGCGTGTGGCCGCACTTGTGGCAGATCGTGCTGCCGCCCTCCAGGTCGTGGACGTTGCCGGTATAGGCGTAGCGGACGCCGTTCCCGACGGCGATCTCGCGCGCCCGCGACAGGGTGGCGGGCGGCGTCGGCGGCACGTCCGTCATCTTCCAGTCGGGATGGAAGGCGGTGAAGTGCATCGGGACGTCGGGCCCGAGGTGCTCCACGACCCAGCGCGTCAATTCGTCCAGCTCGGCGTCGGAGTCGTTGTTGCCGGGGATGAGCAGAGTTGTGAGCTCGAACCAGACGTCGGTCTCGTGCTTGAGGTAGACGAGCGTGTCGAGGACGGGCTGCAGATGACCCTTGGAGAGCTTCCAGTAGAAGTCGTCGTTGAACGCCTTGAGGTCGACGTTGGCGGCGTCCATGTAGCGATAGACCTCGCGGCGCGGCTCGTCGCACACGTAGCCCGCCGTCACAGCGACGGTTTTTACGCCGCGCTCGTGGCAGGCCTGCGCCACGTCGATGGCGTACTCGTGGAATATGACGGGATCATTGTAGGTGAAGGCAACGCTCCGACAGCCGAGTCTGGCCGCCGTCTCGGCCAGCCCTTCGGGCGATGCCGTGTCCGCCAGCCGGTCCATCTCACGCGACTTACTGATGTCCCAGTTCTGGCAGAACTTGCACGCCAGATTGCAGCCGGCGGTCCCGAACGAGAGGATCGGCGTGCCCGGCAGGAAGTGGTTGAGCGGCTTCTTCGCGATAGGATCGACGCAGAAGCCGCTGGAGCGGCCGTAGGTCGTGAGGACGACCTGCTCGTCCCGGCACATGCGGACGAAGCACAAGCCGCGCTGCCCCTCCCGTAGCCGGCAGAACCGCGGACAGAGATCGCACTGGACCCGCCCTTCCTCGAGCTTGTGCC
>JBDHKT010000533.1:0-2189 GCA_039586255.1 Gemmatimonadota bacterium
CCGAGATGAAGCGCGCAACACTCGCGGCTGCGGCGTTAACCCTGGCGCTCCCCTGCGCCACAAGCGCCCAGCCGCAGACATCCGACCGGCTGACCCTCGCGCTCTACCTGGAGATGGAGAGCGTCTCCGACCCCCAGATCGCGCCGCACGGGAACCAGATCATCTATACCCGTCGCTGGGTCGACAGGCTGAACGATCGCCGCGAGTCGGCGCTCTGGATCATGAACGCCGACGGCAGCAAGAACCGCTACTTGACCGACGGCTCGTCGGCCCGTTGGTCGGCCGACGGGACACGAATCGCCTTCCTGGCGCAGGGCGAGCCCAAAGGGTCCCAAATCTTCGTCCGCTGGATGGACGCCGAGGGGGCAACCACTCAGGTCACCCGCGTCGATGAGTCGCCGGGCGGCATCCGCTGGTCGCCCGACGGCACGCAGATCGCCTTCACTATGCTCGTGCCGAGCCGAGACACATGGACCGTCAAGCTGCCCGGCAGACCTCAGGGAGCGGATTGGACGGAGGGTCCCCGGATCATCGACCGGCTCAACTACCGCCGCGACCGGGTGGGCTTCTACAAGGACGGATTCCGCCACGTCTTCGTGGTCCCGGCGGAGGGCGGAACGCCGCGCCAGCTAACGCACGGCGACTACGACCACGGGGCCGGCCTCGATTGGACGCCCGACGGCCATGCGATCCTGTTCAGCGGCCTCCGCGAAGAGGACGCCGACTACATCTGGCGCGAGTCCGAGGTCTACGAGGTGAGCGTCGCCGACGGTACGATCACCCAGCTAACCGAGCGGCGTGGGCCCGACTCCAGCCCTCTCGTCTCGCCGAACGGCAGGCTGATCGCCTATACCGGCTACGACCTCACCGATGACACTTACATCGACCGTAGGCTATACGTAATGGACCGCGACGGCGGCAACCCGCGGGCCCTCACCGCCGATCTCGACCGCTCGCCCGGTGGGCTCATCTGGTCGAACGACAGCCGCAACATCTACTTCAACACAAGCAGCGAGGGGACGAGAAACCTCTACTCCGCGTCGCTGGACGGAAGAGTGGAACGCCTCACCGATGGAGCTCACATGCTGTCCGTCAGCGACATCGCCGCCCGCGGCCAGGCGGTGGGCGTCCGCTCCGACCCCCACGAGCCGGGCGACGTGATCAGCTTCGACGTGGGGCGCCCGGAGCGAATCTCCCGGCTCACGTTCGTAAACGACGATGTCCTGACCGGGATCGAGCTCGGCGCGGTGGAGGAGATCTGGTACACCTCCACCGACGACCTGCGCATCCAGGGATGGATCATCAAGCCTCCGGACTTCGATCCCGCGAAAAAGTATCCGCTGATCCTGCAGATCCACGGCGGCCCCCACGCCATGTACAACGTGGCCTTCAACTTCGCCCGGCAAGAGCACGCGGCCAACGGCTACGTGGTGCTGTACACGAACCCGCGCGGCAGCTCGGGCTACGGCTCGGCCTTCGGCAACGCCATCAAGCGCGCCTATCCGGGCAAGGACTTCGATGACCTGATGAACGGCGTCGACGAGGTGATCGCCCGCGGCTACATCGACGAGCGCAACATGTTCGTCTACGGCGGCAGCGGCGGTGGCGTCTTGACCGCGTGGATCGTCGGCCACACCGACCGCTTCGCCGCAGCCTCCTCCAACTACCCCGTTATTGACTGGCTTTCCTTTGTCGGGACGACCGACGGCGCCGGCTGGTACCGCAACTTCGACCACTACCCCTGGGAGGACCCGGAAGAACACCTGCGCCGCTCGCCGCTCATGTACGCCGAGAACGTCACGACCCCGACCATGCTAATGACCGGGGTGAACGACCTTCGCACGCCGATCTCCCAGACAGAGGAATTCTACATGGCGCTCAAGGTCCAGAAGATCCCAACCGTGATGCTCCGCTTCAACGACGAGTGGCACGGCACCAGCTCGAGACCGTCGAACTTCATGCGCTCCCAGCTGTACCTGCGTAGCTGGTTCGACAAGTACACCACAAAAGACGAAGAATCTGTCGCCACGGGAGAGACAAAGGAGTAGAATGGTGCGGGAATTCGGGAATCCACGATTAATTGACTACTTGAGCAATTGAGCCTTCGAATTGGGAAGGGCCGCGGGGGAAACCCAAGCGGCCCTTCTAATTTCGAGTATTCAATTGTTCAATCAGTCAATTAGTCATGG
>JBDHKT010000039.1:0-13556 GCA_039586255.1 Gemmatimonadota bacterium
GAATATCCAGTATCAGCAACAACAATCACCGATACCTTCCCGCAGTGGATAGACCGCGATACGGCTATTTCTCGGTCGAAGTTGGCACACTTTCGAGCACACCCTTGTAGGTAGGTTCCCTACTCTTCGTAGTTCTCGAGCAGCGCCTGGAAGCGCGGGTGGCCGCGGAGGTAAGGGTTGTCAGTTGGGAAAGTTCATGCGACGCAGCAGGTCCTGGAAGCGCGGGTCCGACCTCAGTCCCTCGCAGCGAGGATCGGAGTTGACCCACGGCAGATATGGGTACCGCGTCTCGTAGGCCTCCTCGAGCGCCACCAGCGCCTCGTCGAACTGGCCCAGGTGTGCGAGATACCGCCCTGCCTCGCCGAAGAGGTTGTCAGCTTGGAGCGCCCTGACTGCCTCCGGTATCTTCGCCGGGTCCGATAGCGCGGCGAGATAGGCACGATAAGGCTCGGGATCGCTCCCGGTCAGCTCGGCCACGCGGTCGTACAGCGGGGCAGCAGCGGCGTAGTCGCCTTTCAGAACATGGGCGTCCGCGAGCATTGCGGTGGCGTTGTACCCGTCCGGGACGATCTCCAACGCGCGCTCGAAAGCCGGGATCGCGTCATCGGGCCGGCCCGAATACGCCAGTAAGGTCCCAAGGTTGTGGTTGGCCGCCGGCGACAGTGGGTCCAACTCTACGGCTGTTCGCGCTTGCTGCAGCGCCTCATCCCAGCGACGGGTCACACCCAAGAGCTCGGCGTACCACTGATGCGCGGTCGCATAGTCCGGGTTCAGCTCGATCGCCTTCAGGTAGTCACGCTCAGCGGCATCACGATCCCATTCGAACACGTTCTTAATGTACGCGGAAGCCGTGTATGCCTCGGCAAGATCGGGATCGAGGGCACGCGCTCGCTCGGTCGCTGCCTTGGCGAACGGTAAGACCTCGGGAATGGACGGCCCGCCGTACTCGGGAAGCAGCACGTAGGTCTCGGCGAGCCCAGCGTAGGCGCGGGCGTAGTCCGGGTCCAGAAAGATCGCCTGGTTGAAGTAGCTGATCGCTGAGTCGAAGGCGGCAAGCGAACGCTGGTGCCAGAAATGCCGCCCGCGCAGGTAATGGTCGTACGCTTCCGGATTCGCAGTCGGCATGGCGGCGAGCCGATCCTCTTCCTCCGGCGTCAGCGTTGCTTCCAGCTCCTCCGCGATGCGCCGCGCCACCTCCGTCTGAATCGCCAGCAGGTTCTCGATGGAGAGCTGCCGGTCGTACGTCTCGGCCCAGAGATGCTCGTCCCGCTGAGCGTCAATCAGCTGCACGGTGACACGCACGGTCGGGCCGGCACGCAGCACACTTCCTTCCAGAAGGTAGCGGGCGTTCAGCTCCTCGCCGATCTCGCTCAGGCTCTTGATAGTCTCGCGGTACCGCATCACCGAAGTGCGTCCTCTGACACTGAGGGCGCCGATCTTCGACAGCTGAGTGAGGACCTCGTCGTGTATGCCGTCGGTGAAGTACTCGTCCTCCTCGAGTCCGCTCCTGTTGACCAGAGGTAGCACCGCAACCGACGGGCGCTCATCGGCAGTCGCGCCTTCGTCCGCGCCGCGCCCGTGCAGCACCAGCCACCCAGTCGCCACGACGCCCCACGCCGCAAGCGCAACCACAAAGCTCGCCACCGCATTGCGCCCCGTCAGAAAGCGATGCCGTCGTCTGGCTTCGAGGCGGGCAGCAGCGGTCTCAACCTCGATTCTGGCTGCTTCGGCTTCCGTCAGGGGAGTCTGTTCTGCTGGTGTTACGGTCGGCGGAGCTGCCTCGTGGACAAACGCCGTTGCCAGTACGATGGGCAGTCCAACGATGAACAGTACTATGGCGAGAGCCGGAAACCACTGCGGTAGCCCCAGTCCCTCCGTCAGCGCCTGGACAGCTTGATATGCCACGAGGGCGGCGCCGCAGTAGATCAGTAGCACCTGCCAAAGGGACCGGCGGTGGATCTCGTGAATGAGCCGCTTGAGACGGGACATGGCTGCCACCTGCGGCCTGAGGTATGTGGGATTACGGGCACCCGGTTGTGCCCAAAGATGCGATCCCGCTACGGTAGAGGCAACGAGCGCGGGTAGACCCATCGGGCAATACGAATAGCCCCTGAATCGAGGGGCCCTAGTTCCCTACCCGGATACCCACAGGCAGCGACCATGGACTAGCTCAGCGGACACTCAGTCCGTTGCACGTAGTTGTGGGACACTTGAAGGGTGACCCCAGCTCCAAGGTCCGTACAACCACCCTAGGGGGCGCCACCCAGTGCCCGTTCTTGTTGCCCTAGCCCTTGGTGGATAAGTGTAGCCAACCAACGTTCGCGCTAGCGGACGAAGGCTGGTGGGGCTGCTAGACCGTACAGGTGCGGGAAGAGGGCTGTTTCTGCGAGGCCTTGAGCTAGGTCCGCGGCAGCGGGGAGATTCGAGCTCGCAACTCACGGATGAGGAGAGAGGGCATATGCCGGCGCCCCACTCAATTCAAGTTCAGTCGGGCGAGGAGTTCCTGGAACTCAGGGTACCGTCGCAGGTGCTCGAACGTCGGGTCGGAGCCGATTTCGGTGATCCAGCCGGTACGCGTCTCCACACCTCGTCTCAGCCACTCAATGGCCTGGTGATCTTCTCCTGTAAGTGCGTACAGTAAACCCATCACGAGCGGAGAGACGTAACGCTGCCTCGCGATCTCCCTGATCTGAGTCTCGATCCGACGAACCTCCGATTCGTTTCCTGCCAACGCGTGAGCCCCAGCGAGGCGGGCTAGATTCTCCGGGTTTCCTGACATGCTCCACGCGGTCTCACAAGCCGCTATCGCCTCCGCATACTCGCCTTTGAATGTCAGGGCTGCGCAAAGCGCCAAGTATCCGAGTCGAAAGTCTGGGGCGCGGTCGATGACCGCGCGTGTCTCAACGACCGCCTCATCGAACCTGTCGGCAGCTATGAGGCTGCGAGCCAGATCTGTTGACATGATGGGTGCCAGCGGATCAAGCTCCAGGGCCTTGCGACCTGCCGCTATTGCCTCATCGTGGCGGCGCAGGTCGCACAGCAGCAAGCCCAGCCGCGTGTGTGCCTGGGCATTGCTCGGGCTGAGCTCGATTGCTCGCCGCAGCATGCTCTCGGCCTCGGCATACTCGTAGTCGAAAGTGTGTTTGATCATTCCGAGGGTCACGTACGCCTCGGACAGCTCGTCATCGAGCTGCAGGGCCCTCCGCCCTAGTTCCTCAGCCCTCCGTATAGTCTCCGACGGTTCGGCAGCACCTATCCCGTGGCCAAGCGCCAGGACCAAGTAAGCGTCGGCGAGTCCGGCATGAGCCAGCGCGTAGTTCGGATCCGCTGCGATGGCTTGCTCGAAGTATCCGATGGCTTTCTCGATATCCTCCTGCGCGAACTTGTTCCAGTGATACTGCCCGAGCAGGTAGAGATTGTATGCCTGCAGATTGTCCGTGGACCGGGCCTCGATTCGGGCACGCTCGGCCGGCGTCAATTCCGCCTGCAGAGCATGGGCCACGCGCTGCGCTATATCGCTCTGCACGTCGAGCAAGCTCTCAACGGAGAGATCGCGGTCGTACCGCTCGGCCCACATATTCTCGTCCTGCTGCGCATCGATGAGCTGTACGGTAATCCGAACCGTCTCGCCCTCGCGGAAAACGCTCCCCTCCAGCAGATAGCGGGCGTTCAGTTCTTGGCCGATCTCGCGGAGGTTCTTGGGGCTGTCACGATACTCCATCGCCGACGTGCGGCCCCTCACGCTCAAACCGCCGACCTTCGAGAGCTGGGCGAGGATCTGTTCGTGGATACCGTCGGTGAACCATCGGTCTTCTTCAAGCCCACTCCAGTGCTCAAACGGGAGCGCTGCCACTGAGGGGCGCGCCGACTCAGACACGGTAACCGCGGATGGTTCGCGCTCTTCGGGCTCTCCACCTGCCCCCGGTTTGAGAACGGTGACCAGGAGCCCCGCGATACCCAGCAGCGCCGCGATCATCAGCAACTCCGGGCCGCTCACCCGTTGCCGCCCCCTCTCGCCGTGGTACCAGGCGAGGACCAGAATCAGAAAGAAACCGACGACAAGAAGGATGTGGATGCTCCGCTGGAGCGATGTCGGGAGGCTCCAAGGGTCAGCGAGAACCTCAATTGCCTGGAAGACCAGCCATGCAGCCGCCATATAGGCCAGAACCCACTGGACGAGCCTTCGCTCTCTCAGAGAGTGGAGGAGGGAGAGCATGGAATGCACATTCCTCTGCTTAACGCCGAGCCACCAGCTTGACCTGCCGGCTCGAAGCAAATGTAATCACATGATGGGACTTCAAGCGGCGTGCGGCAATCTTGCCGGTTGAGCCAGGGACGCTGAGCGTTCAGCCGACGGACAGTCAGTCCGTTGCCCGGTGCTCTACTTCGCTTACGAAAACCGGTTCAGTCGAATACGCAGGGGATTTTGAGGCCAAACGATACCCATCACCATAACACACCATCACCAACCATCCCCAGTAAACCCCACACCACGACACGCTTTTCGGTGACCTGACCCACCCGCGCCCAGGGGGCACACCTGGCCATTGTTGGCGCTGGTGGGGGCACACAGGGGGCACACTCAAGGATATGATGGCGGCGGGATGATTGGGCATCACCAAGTGCTCCGCAAGTGCACCCCCCACCCGAGACTCCCTACGTCAGTGCCTGTTCCGGCTGCCTAGACCGCCGTGTGGGCGCGAGGTCCGGCTGCCTAGACCGCCGTGTGGGCGCGAGGTGAGCTGGAGGTCGGGTCCGGGGCACCCCCTGGACTCCTCGGTGTTTGCGGCCGGGGTGGGGGCTACTTGAACGAGGCTTCGGAACGCGTTACCGTGACCTCAAACTTAAGATCACCTACTCTACTCCTCCTCGGTTAGGACGGTCACCCCACGCTCTAGCGACAGCCAGCTCTTAACCCACTGCCTAGGATCGAGGTCTCGCGTGAGCCAGGTGCCCGACTTCCCTTCGCAGCAGGGCTCGTCCCAGAAGAAGGTGAGGCACGACTCGTCGTGCACCTCGAGACCGTAGAGCCAAGGTGTGCTGGCGATTGAGGGGTCGCTACAGATCCGGAGGCCACCATCCCGACGCTGCCAGGTGCCCTCCCCTTCCTCGTTTTGACACTCCTCGTCCCAGCTACAGGGGCGTAGGGAGATCTCAAGGGTCTTGTCGTCGTGCAGGACCAGATCGCCGACCCAGACATAAGGTGGGACCTTGGGACCATGGCTGTCGAACTCTATCTGATAGTAGATGGTGTAGTAGTCCGGTATGTCCGATGTGTCGGGTCCGGTTACTCCGCCACCTCCGCAAGCCATCAGCAGACTCGCGACTAGCAACATCGCTAGCTTCTTCATCTCTACTCCTACTCGATCGTGGCGGGAACCGACACAATTAAGGTTACTGTCATAGCTGCATATCGACAATGGCCCCTAGCCCGCGGCCAACTTCACACTGAAGGGAATCGAGGGGCCTTGCTTAGACCAGACCACGCTATTGCCTTAGCGCACCGCCCAGGCCTGGCGCGATCCCAGCCCGCGAGATTCCCTTGTCTGTGGACACGGACAAGCAAAGGTCTTTGCTTGTACGTAGCGACGAACTGGCCCCGATGTCCTTTATTATACCCTGCCGTGTTCGATGTGATGGGGTGCTGCCCTTCAGTGTGAGGGTAGCGATGGCTTGCTCTCCCGGGGCCAGGACGGCATAGTGAGGGCACCGGGAGTCGGCTGAGATGGTTGTGCAGTAGAGTCCCGCTGGCAGAGGGGACGTCAGCAGTGGCAGTGCCTCAGATATCCGACGATGCGCTAAGCTGGCCCGCAGTCTCATCCAGCCGTAGGAAGACTACAAGTATCAGTCCAGTGACAAGTAGGGGGCAGTCATGAGATACCGCGAGTGTAGATGCGGCGAACTTGTAGAGGAAAGGTATACCACCTGCCCATCCTGCGGGTGTGCGAGATAGGGGCCTCTGCCCGCAATGCCGAAGACGTTGGAGTTCTCCAGCACCCTGACTGCTGCCGGTATCTTCGCCGGGTCCGATAGCGCGGCCAGATAGGCACCGGCTGGTCACAGCACCAACAAGACGCCGCTATTCCCCCCGCAGGGCGACGATCGGCTGGACGCGGGTCGCTCTCAGGGCCGGCATCAGGCATCCCAGCAAAGCTATGCCGGTGAGCGAGCCCCCCGTTGCGGCAAGCGCCAGTGGATCCCAAGGCGTCACTCCGTAGAGCAGGCTGGCAAGCAGGCTGACGGACACGATCAGTCCCAAACCTCCGATGGCTAGCCCGGCCGCCGCCAGGCGCAGCCCCCGCCTCAGTACGAGCCGCATGACATCTCCGCGCTTCGCCCCCAGGGCCATCCGCAATCCGATCTCCTGCGTGCGCCGCGCCACATGTTGCGAAAGCACTCCGTAGAGCCCCACGGCGGCGAGCAGGAGTGCCACCACCGCGAATAGTCCGGTCATCAACGTGTAGAACTCCCTGCGCTCGAGCGACGACCGCAGGACTTCCGCCATCGTGCGGAACCTGGAGACCGGTTGCTCGCGATCGAGCTCGAACAGCCGCGCCTTCGCCAGCCCGATCAGACCTGCGGCGTCCGCATCGGCGCCAATCGTCAGATACATGCGCTGCATGGGAAAGAACGGGTAAGGCACGTACGCCTCGGGTAGCGGTTGAGCCTCCGGTCCCCACTGCCGCACATCGCTCACGACGCCGATCACCGTGAGCCACCTCGGCGGATTCTCGAAGAAGGTGAAGCGCTTGCCGATCGGATCTTCGTCCGGCCAGAGTTTCTCTGCCAAGGTCCGATTGACCACGGCTCCGTAGTGAGCGCCTACGGTGTCCTCCACCGTAGGGGTCCGTCCCCGAAGAAGCGGCACGCCTATCGCGTCGATGTAGTCAGACACGACCACCGTGAACTCGGTCATGATCCCGTCGGCTGGTCCAGCTCTCGGAGGCTGGTGCTCCGCCCTGACCCGTCCGTTAGTGCCTCCGAGAAGTGGCAGCTTGCTCGCCGCACCGGCATGGTGCACGCCAGGTAGAGCGGCCAACTCGCGGGCCGCCCTCTCGAGGAAGGCATAGCGCTCTGGCACCCTCTCGTATCGGGGTCCCGAGAGTGACACGGCCATCGTAAGTGTGTTCTCGTGGTCGAAGCCCTGGTCCTCACTGCGCAGGCCGACGTAGCTGCGCAGCAGGAGCGCCCCGCAGTTGAGGAGCACCAGGGTCAGAGCTAGCTGCGCCACAACAAACCGACCTCGGATCCGCTCTCCACCCCGACTCCCCGAGTGACCTCGCCCACTACTCTCCTTCAGAGCTGTGCCTACGTGGACCCTGGAGACCGTGGCCGCCGGGATCAGCCCGAAGAGCGCGCCGGCGATGAGAGAGAGTAGCAGGGCGAAGAGCAGCGCCGACGAGTCGAGAGCGATCTGGTCGACCCGCGGGACACTGGCCGGGATCAGGCTGCGCAGCGTCGCCAGCCCCCAATTCGCCATCAGGACGCCCGCGATACCTCCCGCAAGAGACAGTGGAACGGTCTCAGCGAGTAGCGCCTGGATCAGTTGCATGCGGCGCGCGCCCAGAGCGATTCGCACCGCGATCTCCGGCTGCCTGCTGGTGGCCCTGGCCAACAGAAGACCGACGATATTGCCACAAGCGATCAGCAGCACCAGGCCCGCCGCACCGAAGATCAGGATCATCTGGCCACCGATTTGGCCGTACATCGCCGAGTGGAGCGGGACGATCCAGACTCCACGACCGGCGTTCGTGGCCGGGTACTCTCGGGACAGGCGCTCGGCGATGGCGTCGAGGTCAACTTGGGCGGTCGAAAGAGAGACGCCCTGCCTCAGCCGTCCCAGGATGAGATAGTTGAAGCCTCCCCGATTCTCCTGGATGAGGGTGACGGGAAAGGGAAACCACGCCTCGGTCGGCTCGTTCAATCTCCACGGTCGCGGCACGTCGAAACCGCGGGGCATGACTCCCACCACCGTGTGGAGCTCGCCGCCAATGGAAGCAGAGCTTCCTATCACGCTCGAATCCGCTCCGAAGCGCCGGGTCCACAGTCCGTGGCTGAGCACGACGACCTGAGTGTTGCCGGGCTGCTGGTCTTCAGGTAGGATCGCTCTTCCGGCTGCTGGATTGGTGCCCAGCACGTCGAAGAGACTCGCCGTCACATAGGCGCCTCGAATCCGCTCAGGCTCGTCCCAACCGGTGAAGTTGAAAGCCGCCTCGCTTACCGCCGCCAGCTCCTCAAACGAGCGGTTTTGCTCGCGCCAATCCAGAAAGTTGGGGCCGGATACGGTACCGTACCCGCCGTCGGCCGAGGTGCCCCAAAGGATTGTCAGACGGTCCGGGTCTTCGAAAGGAAGGGGTTGCAGGAACACGGCCTTCATGACGCTGAACATCGCCGTGTTGCCACCGATCCCGATAGCCAGAATCAGGACGACGGTGGCAGTGAAGCCAGGGTTCTTTCGGAGCATGCGCAACGCGAAGCGCAGGTCACTACTGACACTTGAAAACATGGCGTTCCTCCCAGCGTGTCCCTGCGTGCTGCTGTCTGCCGCCAGCCGATACCCCCTACGCCTGGCCGTCGTGCGGAGTTTCACTTCGGCCCAGGAACGCGCCATTCGCTAAGTACGGGTCGCCGAGGTCACGTTTCAGGGACGAGGGAACGCCGACTGCCGAGCCGAGTAAAGCTTGAGCTCACAGGCCGGATGGAGCACGCGGTGCCGAAGGTCGTGAAGGCGCTCAAGGACCGGGATGTTGACGACAACCGATTCTGGGAGGCGCTCCAGTTCGCGGCACGGTACACGCTGAAGCCAGCAATGTACGAGGACGACGATGGCCAGAACCTACCCTACATAGTAATCGGCGGGCCGCCGGCGGGGATTGTCAAGCCGGAGGACGCACCGGCTCACCCATTCCAACCTTCCGACGAATTCATGCGTCAAAATGATATCAGGTGGCCCGGTTCATGGCCCGGCTGACGTGGAAGCGCGTGACCGAACTGAGGCAGTCGCGCAGGCGTGGAACAAGCACCAGTGCGAATTCCAATTCAAGCTCGACTCGAGCTCCTCACAACTCAAGAACACCACCACAGAGAGCGCGCCCAATGAGCACATTCATGCAAGACATCCGCTATGCCGTGCGCACTCTATCGAAGGCACCAGGATTCACAGCGGTCGTCGTGATCATTCTGGCCATCGGCATCGGCGCCAACGTTGCCATGTTCAGCATCACCGACGCGGTGATGCTGCGATCGCTTCCGTTCCGAGACTCCGACGAGCTGATTCTGGGCAGGACAACCTACAGTGGAGAGATTGGGTGGAATGTCTCTGCGGAGGACTATTTCGACTTCAGAGATCGGGTCCAGGCGTTCGAGTCATTGGCTGCGGTTAGATCGGCCCCTGACCACGTGACGATTACAGGTGGCGAGAGGCCCGAACTGGCACCAGCGATTCTGGCGAGTGTGAACTTCTTCTCAACACTTGGGATTGCTCCGCAATCGGGTCGGCAGTTCACCAGCGAAGAGCGTGAACTCTCTGCACCCGACGTGGTGATCATCAGCCATGGTTATTGGCAGCGGCGTTTTGGTGGTGCTCCTGACGCGTTGGGCAAGACGCTGGTAATCAACGGCGTTCCAAACACCGTGGTGGGTGTGATGCCCGCCGGCTTTCGTTTCCTGTTCGATGTGGATATTTGGGCCCCGATGCGGGATGGTGGTCCCTACACCGGATTTCGCCAGTACCACAACTGGACTCTGGTGGGGCGACTGCAGCCAGATGTGACGCTTGAGCAGGCGCAGAGTCAGGTAGACGTCGTGGCGCTGCAGCTGCAACAGGCGTACCCCGAATCAAATGAGGACAAGGGCCTTAATGTTAGCGGACTGCAGGGTGCGTTAGTGGAGTATTACCGGCCGACGCTCCTGATGCTGATGGCGGCAATCGCACTGGTACTACTGATAGCGTGCGGTAACGTTGCAGGCCTTCTGCTTGCCCGCGGGTCGAACCGTACGACAGAGATGGCGGTGCGCGCCGCCATGGGTGCATCCGGCAGACGCATCGCTCGCCTTCTCTTGACCGAAAGCGCATTGATGGCAGTAGTGGCAGGGCTACTGGGGATAGTGACGGCGGTTTGGCTCCAACGATTGATGCTCGGATTCATCCAGTTCGACTATTTGGGGATCACCGAGATCGGCATGTCGGCGCCCATGGTGCTATTCGCAACTGCGCTATCCCTCCTGACCGCGTTGATGTTCGGTGTTGCTCCGGCGGTCAGCGGCGCCAGAACCAGCCCTGCCGAGAATTTGAAGAGTGGGGCAAGAATCACTGGGTCAGGTGGGGCCGCAAGATTGCGCAGCGGACTAGTCATTCTCCAAGTGGCACTGAGCGTGGTGCTATTAATTGGAGCGGGTCTGCTGCTGCGGAGCTTCGTGAGGCTGCGAAGAGTGGATCCGGGATTCCAAACCGAAAACCTTCTCACGGCACGAGTCAGTCTTCCCCCAGCGAGATATGAGGACGGCGAAAGTCGTGTCCAGTTCTACGAAGCGCTATTGCAAGAGATTCGGGCCATCCCCGGTGTGCAGTCAGTTGTGACCGCTAGCGCGCTGCCAATTAAAGACCACTTCAGCCGCATACGGGCATGGAATCCTGAGAACCCGCCCGCGCGGCTGAGTGACCGTCGCGCGGCCGAGCATAGAAGAGTACTGCCCGGGTACTTCGAGGCCATAGGCATTCCCATTCTCGCGGGTCGCGACGTCGAACCTACCGACGCGGCTGGATCTGAGCCTGTGATAATCCTGAGTGAGACGATGGCGCGCGACCTGTTTCAAGACCAGAATCCGCTCGGCCGCCAGGTTGCCTTGGATTGGGGTCGTGAAGAACCTGTCCTGCTCCGGGTAGTGGGTATTGCAGGCGATGTCCAGATGACGTCACTGTCGTCTGAGAACTATTGGCAGATGTACTACTCGTACAGACAATCACCGGTCTCAAGCATGAGTCTCGCCATCCGCGCTCAGGGTGATCCGGCCGCGCTGACTCATGCGATACGACGCGCAGTACAGGCGCAGGACCCAGACCTTCCATTGTTCGATGTATCGACCATGGAAGAAGAGATCGCCAGCTCAGTATCTGACGAGCGAGTGATCATGCTGACGGTCACTCTCTATGCAGCTCTGGCAATGGTGCTTGCCGCGATCGGCTTGTACAGTGTGTTGGCCTTCTATGTGGCGCAGCGCGTCCACGAGATCGGCATCCGTATGGCTTTGGGCGCCACGGCCGGGAACGTGGTCCGTCTCGTGTTGCAGCGAGGGGTGATAATGGTCGGCATCGGACTAGCAGTAGGGATAGCCGGCGCTGTCGGAGCGACCCGACTGATTCAACAGCAGCTGTTCGATGTTGCGCCAACCGATCCGATGACGTTTGCAGGCGTGGTTGTGTTGTTCGCGCTGGTCGGAATTGCGGCCTGTGTCATCCCTGCGTGGCGTGCTGTGAGACTCGATCCAGTTGAGACGCTGCAGGCAGAATAGCTCACCGTAACCCACTCGGAGCCTCTTGCGGGGCTCCGAGCTCACCTAATCAAGTTCGGCGTCTGGTGCCGTAATCAATAAC
This sequence comes from Gemmatimonadota bacterium, assembly GCA_039586255.1. GTDB lineage: Bacteria > Gemmatimonadota > Gemmatimonadetes > Palauibacterales > KS3-K002. The sequence goes on from JBDHKT010000039.1 coordinate 11,594, forward strand.
TTCGGTCAGCACGTCGAACTGCGGCGTCAGATGCTTCTGCGCACAATCGGTAGACACTTTCGCTCCCTAACGCGCAGGGCATCAGCTGACGAGACTGGAAATGTTCGGTCTCGTAACCTGACCAACTGAAAGCTAAGAAAGCCTACGGTCTAGGAATCAGCGGCGGGGCTGAAGGTGAGGGATCTCCCAAGTTCGAATCTGAGGACAGCCTGAGTGAGTGCAGAAAGACCCAGCCGCCGCCCAGCCCCGTCGTGCCGCGCATAGACTCGTGCAAGTTCCCCAAGCCCTCTCAGACCCGAGCCGGAAGCGACTAGACGCCACAGCCAATCAGAGCTCGTGGTCGACGCTAGTACAACTCTCTCCGTCATCCGGCCCTCGCCTGCTCACTGCCCTTTGCCACATCCACTTTCATCAGCATCAGCGTGCCGATCAGCACCATCAGGAATAAGGGCAAGATGGCTCCGGCCATGGAGTTGACCACCGGAACGTTTTCCAGGTCAGCTGCGTACAGGGCTCCGAAGCCGAACAGGGCCGGCCCCAGCAGCGAGGCGACTTTGCCGACGATCGCGTAGAAGCTGAAGAACTCGGCCGACTGACCCTCCGGGATCATCAGTGCATAGATGGTCCGGGACGCGGATTAGGACACGCCGAGCACCAGGCCGCCGAGGAAGGCCATGACATAGAACTCTTCCAGCGTCTGCATTACTAGGGCCCAGCCTATGAGCATCACCCAGCCGACCAAGGCGTAGACCAGCGCTCGCTTGGTCCCTTGCTCGCAGGCGACTAGCAACGAGCAGGACCTAGTCGTTTGGGCAGCCCTCGGATCCACACTCCGTGGGCCGGTCTGACGGTGAAGCGTGGTCATGAGAAGGGTTGATTCCTGCTACCGGCCCGAACTGACTTTCTCGAACCACTCGATCAGCTTCTCAGCGAACAGCTCCGGCTCCTCGAATTGGGGAGTGTGTCCGCTCTTCTCGAAGAGATAGAAGGTCGCATTCGGGAGCTTCGGTAGCACACCCTCCCAGAGCGTATAGGGCACGATAATGTCGTAAAGACCCTCAGCGACGAAGACGGGGGTTTCGATCTGACCCAGACCTTGGACGAAGTCGTATTCCCAGAGGAGCTCGTCGAGGCGTTCGTGCACCTCCGGGTTAACCGGCGCCTGGCCTTCCCACATCGGTGCCCAGTCAAACGTCACGTCGTACCAATACAGAGGGACATTGGCCTGCAGAGTTACCAGTCTAGCGTCTGCGGGTGATAGCGTGCTGAGCGAGTCCTCGGTTAGTAGTTCCCAGTTGCGTTCCCAGATCGCCTTTCTCTCTGGGTGCGACTCCAAGTACTCATCTTGAGCAGCTAAGAAACCCCGCGAGTAGCCACTGATAGGACACCCGACTACCACGACGTGGGTCACCCGGTCGGGATATCTTCTCGCGTACTCGAGCGCAAAATTGCCATACATCGAATGCCCAAGCACCGCAACGGTCTCAAAACCGAAAGCCTCACGGATCGCATCCATCTCCTGTGCAAAGCTTTCGACTGTGATCGTTTCGACCTGGAATCCCGAGTCCGAAGGAAGAAAGGCCCTCGAGTCGACGAAGTAGATCTTGAAGTGGTCCAGGATCGGACCTCTGACCGTTCGTGAGCCGTAGATGGCGCTGGCGACCGCCAGCAACGGCGTGCCCTTCCCCCGGACTACATAAGGTAGCTCGAGGCCACCTGCGCTTATGACACCTTCAGTTGGGCCAGCGTCGTCGACGGTTCCGCTTTCACCCTGGCAACCGGCGGCCAACAGAACGGCAGTGACCGCGGCGAGATGGATCCTCCATGCGCGATTCATGATGTGACTCCGGATTGTGGCTTCAGGGTACGACGCCGACCGAGTGGCGCAGAAAGTCCTTGGCTGGTCGAGAGGGGACACCCAGCAAAGAGGAATGGACTGTTACTAGTGTAAGTCACGGCCGAG
>JBDHKT010000534.1:0-2173 GCA_039586255.1 Gemmatimonadota bacterium
GCTTATCTCGCCGATCCAGACGGAGCCGGTCCAGTGCACGCCGCTCTGCCGCTCGAACTCGAGCCGCCAGTTGACACCGCTCATCGAGGTAGCCGTCGTGTCGACGGAGAAGCGTGTCGCGTCGGGCCGCTGCAAGTAGTGGCCGGTCGACGTCTGCACACGGGTCAGCGCGGTTGTCGAGCCGGAGATGTACGAGCCGGCGAAGTGGCCGGACAACGCCCAGTCCCTGGAGCCGGAACCGCCCCAGGCGTGCTCGAAGTCGACGCCCATGCTGTAGGCGTTGGAGGTCAGGAAGTCGAAGTTCCCGTCGCTGGGCAGGTTGCGGTGGGCGATCGTGAAGATGCCGCCCAGCTGTGAGGCGCCGCCGCGGAAGTCCTGCTGCCCGCGGAACACTCCGTACTGGCTGGCCGGCTCGACGATGAACTCCCCGGTATCGCCGGTCCCGCTGTTGTAGCCCAGCCCTTTTTCCTGAGCCGTGATGCCTGCGAGCGCGCCGAGCGACAGACCGCCCGCCGACTTGCCCGTGACCTTTGCGGCGGTGAGGATCGTCGTCTCGGCTGGGACCTGGACGAAGTCGGCCTCGTCGGGGTCAGATCCCTGAGGCTCGCGCCCGACCCGGCGGCTGTAGAAGAGCTGGTCCGAGCGGCCACCGAGCCTGTAGTCGAAGATTCGGGCGTCTTCCACGAAGAAGGGGCGTCTCTCCGGGAAGAACGTCTCGAACTGGGTCAGGTTGATGACCGCGGGATCGACCTCCACCTGGCCGAAATCCGGGTTCACGGTTGCGTCCAGAGTGTAGCTGGCGCCCAGCCCGTAACGCAGGTCGAACCCGGCGCGCTGGGACCAGTCGTTGCCGTCGAAGAATGGATCGCCGACTTCCGCCGGCGCGGTGTACGCGCTGGCCAGAGCGTAGGGCCGCATCTCGAGGCGTCGGGCGCTGCGCGGGAAGTGCAGGTTGTTCAGCCGCCCGAACACGCTCACCTTGCCGTGCCGCACTCGCGATTCGAGGGCGAAGTAGGTGCGCTCGTTGCTCGACAGCCGACGGCGCGAGAAGTTCACACCCCACGACTGCACGCTGTCGGCCGAGTTGTATCTCAGCTGGCTGAGAGGTATCCGGAGCTCCGCGCTCCAACCGGCCGAGTCGCGATGCACGGCCGACTGCCACACCGCGTCCCAAGCATCGTCTTCACGGACATCGTTGTACAGATAAACGTCGCGCTGCACACCCGCCGCGCTAACCCGAAAACGATACCCGGTCCGCCGGTCCGAGTTGGGGTCGAGCGAGAGCTCGAAATAGTCGTACTGGCCGTTCTCGTCGCGACGCACGAGCTGCGTGCCGATCCTGTCCGGCTGCCAGTCGTACATCCTGGCGCTGACGTACAGCGCGCCCTCGTCGTAGAGGACGCGGACTTCGGTACCCTGCTCCGCGGGAGCGTTCTCCACCGGCTCGCCCTGTACAAAATCGGTGACCGGCGGCGCGTCCTGCCAGGCGTCTTCGTCCAGCCGGCCGTCAATCCGGATGTCACCTGTCCGATACGCGGCCTCGGCCGCCGGGATCGCCACCGCGTCTCCAGCGCCGTTGCTGGAATGCTGGGCGACCGCGGGTCGGCACCAGACGAGGGCCGCTACCGCGAGCGTTGCCCACACCAATCCCCTCCGGCTGGGAGTGCCGGTCCACAGACGCTGCCCCGAGCAGCGGTGGCCGATCTTGGACGCGATGGTCACCATCGCCTTTCCTAACACCTTTTGTCCTAGGGGCGTTGACGGGCCGCGGGGGGTCCTGCACGAGCGAGGAGCGCGGCGACACCTGCAGCACAAAAAAACAAATAACTCCGATTCGCGCCAGCCTGAGGGCATGAGAATGGGTCAACAGGGTGGTTTCGGGGCCGGTGAACATACGTTTCGACGCCCGCTCTCCTGCGTTGACGATCGGTTGACGACGACTCCCTACACTACCGGCCTGTCCGGCATAGGAGGTGGAGTTGGGGCGATGCAGTGGCTGGCTGGACCGGGCGCTGAGCCTGGTGACCGTGATCGTGGGTCTCGTGGCGGCCTACCTGGTGGTGACGGAGCGGGTGATACCGGCGTTGCGGGGCGAGCCGGTACCGGTGGACGCGGGGGAGAAGCTCTCGGCGCGGCTCGAGTTCGAGCTGCTGGCGGCGAGTCCCGGCGGGCG
>JBDHKT010000040.1:0-8867 GCA_039586255.1 Gemmatimonadota bacterium
GAAGCGGACTGATCTAGAGGCTGGGGATGCGGCGGGCGGCGGCGGTAGGATGCGTGGCCCGCTGGACACCTGACCGCCCACCGCCCGTGTCCGCCTGGACACTAAGCCGCCTCCCGAGGCGGGGCCCAACATAGCTCGGTTCCCGCAACGCTCTATCTCACAACATATTAGGATGCTGGCCCAGTGCTGAGCCGGGCTTGGCCCTCGGCCTGCCTCTCTGAGTTCCTGAAGGCTCCGCGATCGGTCGGGCACGGGACCAGGAGGAGGCAGCGTGATGGCACTCAAAGTCCGAATCGAGGTGGTGCAGACAGCGGTGGCCGTCGCCCTCTGGATGCTGGCGGCCCTCCTCCTGGCCTGCTAGGGCTAAGCTGCGGATGGGGAACGCCGCCATTTCGACACCTTCAGCGTGCAGGCCTCGTAGGGGTGATAGGGGATGGCCCCGTCCCGTAGCGTAAGCCCCATCTCGCCCCTCTGCCAGGGCGTCTGACCGAGAATGCTTGACAGCGACGCGGAGGGGGCTTAGTATGGGGCATATGAAAATATTTTTTCATTAACCGCAGCTTCGGGAGAAAGTCTTGACGAAAGCCGAGCAGGCCCAGCTGAGCCGTCGGGAGCGGGAGATCATGGAGATCCTCTACCGACTGGGAGAGGCGAGTGCGGCGGACGTGGTCGGTCGGATGGACCCGGATCCCGGCTACGACTCGGTTCGGGTGACGCTGGGGATCCTGGAGAAGAAGGGCCACGTGAAGCACCGTCAGGATGGCCGGCGCTACGTCTACACGCCGAAGGTTCCGCACGAGACGGCCTCGCGGTCTGCGATCCGCAACGTACTGCACACGTTCTTCCGCGGCTCGCCGTCGCGAGCGATCCTAGCGCTGCTCGGCATGTCGAGGCTCTCGCGGGAGGAGCTGGATGTGATCGCCAAATGGATCGAAGAAGAGAGAAAGACTCATGAGTCAGATGCTGGCTAGTCCATACATGGCATTCGTGGTCGATCTTGCCGTCGACGTCCTGCTCAAAGGGACGATAGTCCTCGGCATAGCGGGACTGGCCGCGCTGTCTCTGCGGGGTGCTTCGGCTGCGGTTCGCCATGCGGTGTGGACCGTGGCGCTCGGCTGCCTGCTGTTCCTTCCGATCCTGTCGTCATCGCTGCCGGCGTGGAAGCTGGAGCCGCTCTATGTGTCGGTGGAAGCGGAGGATGCTGCCGCGGCCGACGTCGTTGTCCCGGTCGAGGTCGTGGTATCCACGTCTGATGAGCCTTGCGATTGCGAGGCAATCGAGAAGGGGCAGGCCGCCGCGACCTTCGCTTCCGGCGACGGTAACCGCGCGTCGCCAGGGCCGGCACCTCGAGCGGGGCGGGCGAGCGTCGAGGAGGCGAGGCCGGCGGGGCCCTCCACGGCCGCGGTCGCCCTGATGATCTGGGCGTTGGGTGTGCTCGCTCTGCTCGCCCGCCTCGGGCTCGACACGTTGCGGGTGCACGGAATCACGCGGCGCGCGAAAGACTGCCGGTCGGCTGAGGTCTGTGGGTTGGCCGAGCGGCTCGAAGCCAGCCTGGGGATTCGGCGCCGGGTCCGTGTCGTCGTGAGCGATGAGGTGTCGGTGCCGTTGACGTGGGGTGTGTTGCTGCCTGTGGTGATCTTGCCGGATAGCGTGGCGACGTGGACGATGGAGCGGAAGCGGATTGTACTGCTGCACGAGCTCGCCCACGTGGTGCGCTGGGACTACGCCATCCTCTTGATGGTCGAGATCGCTTGCGCGTTCTACTGGTTCAACCCGCTGGTCTGGCTCGCCGCGCGGCAGGGTGCCATGGAGCGGGAGCGCGCCTGCGACGACCAGGCGTTACAGGTCGGCGTTCGATCGGACGTCTATGCCACGCATCTGTACGAGATCGCACGCGCGCAGGTGGTGGGTGAAACGCCGCGCGGCGCGTTCGCCATGGCGCACGCCTCCAACCTGGCGCGGCGCGTTCGCAGCATCCTGGCCAGAGGACTGGACCGCACACCCTTGTCTCATAACCAGCTGGTTTCGGCAGCCGTCGCCGCTCTGGTCGTGGCCTTCCCACTGGCGAGCGTCGAGATCTGGGGCGCGGCGACCGCCGAATTTTTTGGAACGGTTCAGGAAGGCGACGGGGTGGCGCAGCGCATCAGTCAGCTCGAGGACGATGATCCCCGCGTGCGACGCTATGCGGCCTGGGCACTCGGCGAGCTCGAGAGCGATAGGAGTGTGATGCCACTCATCGAGAGTCTCGATGACAGGGATTCCAATGTGCGTCTGGTCGCCGCCTGGGCGCTGGGTGAGATCAAAGACCATATGGCGATCTATCCGCTGATCGAGCTACTCGAGGACGACGACCCCTTCGTTCGTGAGATGGCCGTTCTCTCCCTCGGAGAGATAGAGCACCCCTCCGCCGTCGATCCGTTGACCGAGGCACTCCGCCGCGAGGAGAGGCTCAGGGAGCCGGTGATCTGGGCGCTCGGTGAGATCGATTCCAGGGATGCCATCACGGCGCGTACCGCCACATTCGCTGCTTGGGGACGCGGCTCCTGGGAGAATGATCAGGTCTGGACCGGACGGCTCGGGTCCGCCGAGGCGCGTGTCATCGCCGACGACTTGGGCGCTTTGACCGCAGCGCTGCGCGACGACGATCCCAGGATGCGACGCTCCGCCGCCGAGTGGTTGGGGATTCGCGGTGACGAGCGTGCCGTCGATCAGCTGCTCGACACGCTGCGCGATCCGCAGCCTGCGGTTCGCGCGATGGCCGTCTGGGCGCTCGACGAGATCAACCCGTCACGTCACTCGTACTCGCACTAGTAAGGCGAAGACCAAGAAGGAAGGTGGAATCATTATGTCTCTATATGAAAATATCTTTTCAGTCGGTGCCGCTCGCCTGATCTTCTTTGCCGCGGTGGCCGGCGCGCTGGCCACGGCATTCCCGCAGGTGATCCCGCAGGTGACCGCCGAGATACGTGGGGCGCTGCAGGAAGGCGATGCGGTGGCGCAGCGCGTTCGCGAGCTGCAGGACGAAGATCCGCTCGTCAGGCGCTACGCGGCGTGGGCACTGGGCGAGCTGGAGGAGACCAGTGGCGTGAGACCGCTGATCGAGGGTCTGGAGGACAGGAACGCCGACGTGCGCCTGGTCGCCGCCTGGGCCCTGGGCGAGATCAAGGAAAACACGGCGATCCCGCCGTTGATCGCGACCCTCGAGGACGACGATGCGCTGGTGCGCGAGATGGCTGTCCTGGCGTTGGGTGAGATCGAGCACCCCGCGGCGGTAGAGCCGCTGAGCGAAGCGTATCGACGCGAGAGCGGATTGCGTGAGCCGGTGATCTGGGCGCTGGGCGAGATCGGCGGCAGGGAAGCCGGCGCGGAGCGCACCGCGATATTCGCCGCTTGGGGACGTGGGTCGTATGAGAACGATGAGGTCTGGACGGGCCGGCTCGGCTCGATGGAGGCCCGCGCTATCGCCGGCGACGTGAACGCCTTGATCGCCGCGCTGAGCGACGACGATCCGCGGATGCGACGCTCGGCGGCGGAATGGCTGGGGGTTCTGGATGACGAGCGGGCGGTCGATGGACTGCTGGACGCGCTGCGCGATCCGGAGCCTTCGGTGCGTGCGATGGTGGTCTGGGCGCTCGATGAGACCAACCCGTCGCGTCGACACAACCACAGGTAGGACGATCATCATGAGCAACAGCAGAGCCGCCAGCGTCTTGACCGTTGTGATAGTGGTGAGCGGCGCCGCATCGCTACCGCAGGGAGCGTCGGAGCTTCTCGCACAGACGCAGGGTGTCACGTCGAGACAGGACGAGATGTATCTCGTGCTGCCACGACTCACGGGGCCGGTCGTACTGGACGGAGTGAGCGACGAGTCGGCCTGGCAGGCCGTCGAGCCGTTCCCGCTCACGATGTACACGCCGACGGAGGGTGGCGCGCTGACCGAGCGGACGGAGATCCGGGTGGCCTACGACGAAGGCTACCTTTACGTCGCGGGTCGCTTCTTCGATTCCGATCCGGCCGGGATACAGGTCAACTCGATGTACCGGGACCGTCTGAGCGGCGACGACTGCTTCGGCATTGTGGTCGACCCGTTCAACGATAACGACATCGGGCTCTGGTTCTGGACGACGCCGGCCGGGATCCGCGGTGACGTGTCAATCAGCGGGGACGGGCAGGGGGCATGGAACGGCAGCTGGGACACGCACTGGGATGTCTCGGCCGTGCAGACCTCGGAAGGCTGGTTCGCCGAGTTGCGCATCCCGTTCTCGAGCCTCGGTTTCCAGGCTGTAGGCGGCCGCGTGGAGATGGGTATCTCGGCCTACCGCTACATCCCGCGCAAGAACGAACGACAGGTTTACCCGGACATCGCGCCCGAGTTCGACTTTCGCAGGCCGTCGCTCGCCCAGGACGCGATCCTCGTTGGGGTGATGACCCACCGGCCGGTCTACCTGACTCCGTACGTGCTGAGCGGTGTCGGGCAGACGTCAGCGCTCAACGAGGTCGAGGACGGCTACGACCTGAACAGCGAAGGCGAGTTCCAGGTCGGAGGCGATCTGAGGTACAACGTGACCAGCAACCTCACGCTGGACTTCACGGTCAACACCGATTTCGCGCAAGTCGAGGCCGACGACTATCAGGTCAACCTCACGCGCTTCCACCTCTTCTTTCCCGAGAAGCGTCGCTTCTTCCAGGAGCGCTCGGGGGTCTTCGACTTCTTCACCGGGGGGGCGTCTCGCCTGTTCTACAGCAGGCAGATCGGTCTCTACGCCGGCGAGGCAATCCCGATCATCGCGGGTGCACGGCTGGTCGGACGCGCGGGCGAGTGGGACCTCGGCATGCTGAACATGCAGACGAAGAACAGTACCTACCTGCCGGCGGAGAATTTCGGCGTTGCCCGGGTCCGTCGAAGGGTGTTCAATCAGTACTCGAACGCCGGTGGGATGCTCACCACCCGCTTCGGTGATGACGGTTCCTACAACGTAGCGTACGGCCTCGACGGCACATTCCGCGTCGTCGGCGACGACTACCTGGCGATCCGCTGGGCCCAGACGTTCGATGACGAGGTCATCGATGAACACGGTTTCCGCTTCGCCGAGGCGAGCGCGATACGGGTCTACGTCAATCGGGCGCGGGAGCGCGGATTCTCCTACTTCTTCAGCGCGCGAAGGTTCGGCGCCGACTACCGCCCCGAGATGGGGTTCATCACCCGCCAGGACTTCAGCGACTTTCAATACTCGCTCGCCTACTTCCACTACCCGGAGAGTGGACCTCTACGGAGGATCGATCCCTTCCAGCTGTTCGGCTCGCTCGCCCTGCGCAACCCGGACGGCAGCGTCGAGTCGTTCTTCATCGAGCACGATGTCGATCTGCTGTGGAGGTCGGGCTCGCGTATCGGGCTCGATTTGGAGCTGTACTACGAGGATCTCCGCGAGCAGCTCGACTTCCCGCGGGACACCTACGTCCCACCCGGCAGCTACTGGTTCCCCCGCTTTGAGTTCGACTACAGCCTGCCGCCGGGCCGGGCGTTCCGAACCTTCCTGGGTGGCGGCGTGCAGCAGTTCTACGACGGGTGGCGGGCGAACGTCTGGCTGGTGCCGATCTGGTATGTGTCGCCGCATCTCGAGTTGAGCATGGAATATTCTCTTGATGTCGTCCGCTTCCCCGATCGTGACCAGGGTTTCGACTCGCATCTCGCTCGCCTCAGGGTAGGATCGGCGCTGGACACGAAATTCTCGATGAACGCCTTCATCCAGTACAGCAACGTCGGCGACCAGGCGGCGGCGAACGTCCGTTTCCGTTATAACTTCGCCGAGGGAAACGATCTCTGGCTGGTCTACAACGAGGGGGTCAACCTCAACCGCGACCGCACGGATCCGGCGTTGCCGATTACCGACAACCGGACGGTGTTGCTGAAGTACACCTACACCTTCGCCTGGTGAGGGCCGTGTGCTATGTGAGGTTGCGGTCGAGATCGGTCAGATGACCTTCTTGACAACCGCTGCCAGATCCTTCAACTCGGTCATCAGTTTATCGAACGCGGGGAAATCGAGGGATTGAAGTCCATCGGAGAGGGCTTCATCTGGATTCGGGTGCACCTCGACGAGTAGCCCGTCGGCGCCGGCGGCCAGGGCAGCTTTGCTGGCCGAGCTGACGAGACTTCTCCGGCCCGCACTGTGGGATGGATCTACTATTATGGGAAGATGGGTTAGCTCTTTGAGGGCAGGTATTGCCAGAATATCCAACGTATTCCGTGTGTATGTCTCGAACGTCCGAATGCCCCGCTCGCACAGCACCAGTCTTTCGTTACCGCTTGCAAGAACATACTCTGCGGCCAGCAACAACTCTTCCAGGGTCGCGCTCATGCTCCGCTTCAGGATAACCGGCTTGTCTGTCTTGCCCACCTCTTTGAGAAGCTCGAAGTTCCTCATGCCGCGAGACCCTATTCGCAGCATATCGACGTGATCAGCCAGAAGCTCTAGGTGAGCGGCGGACAACACTTCCGTCTCCACCAGCAGACTCGTTTCCTGTCTGACCGATTCTAGGATTTCAATGCCCTCTGGACCGTAACCCTGAAAGGAATAGGGTGATGTTCTGGGCTTGAACAAGGAACCGCGGTAGATCTTGGCCCCAGCCTTCTCGACTGCTCGCGCCACAGCCAACGCCTGCTCGCTGCTTTCCACTGCACACGGTCCCGCCATGACGGTGAAGTTGCCGCCGCCGATCTCGACGCGTCCGCACTGAACGCAGGTCAGATGCTCGACACCTCGCTTTCGAACCCGTGTATTGTCCAGGCTATCCATTGCCACTGTCTAGCTGTTCGCCGGCACTCACTGTGCCGGCCGGAATATCATCCGTCTGCAGACCCGAGTCAGTTCCGCCGGTTCTGGATGCTCCTTCTCAGGTCGTCTATTCTACCTCTCAGCTGATTCACCAACCTGGGGTCCGGGGGATTCAGTCGCAACGCCGACTCGAACTCCCGAATCGCACCCTCAAGATCACCGTTTCTGACGTACAGGCCGCCCAGGGTAATGTGACCCTCGAGGTAGCCCGGGGCCTGCGCCAGCCCGTTCTCGAAAGCCGTTATCGCTTCCGGAATGGACCGCTCTTCCCTGATCAGCGCCTCTCCGAGCATGAACCAAGCCGTGGCGTCGGCAGGACCCATATCCACGACGTGCTGGAACACCGTGACCGCCTCGTCGTATCTCGCCGCCTCGTAATAGACTCTGCCTAGATACACGTGGGCGTAGCGATTATTCGGATCCAGTGTCGCCGCGCTAAGCAGCGCGGTTTCCGCGCACTCGAAATCTCTGGTTTGATAACATAGACGTCCGAGATTTATCAGGCCGACAAGGTTCATCGGCTCAAGCTCTACCACCTTCCGAAACTCCACCAGCGCTTCAGGGTAGGCCTCCATCGCGGCGCAGATCTCACCCAGGTGATTGTGTGCCTCCACATCATCTGGCTGGAGTCGCACAATCGTCTCAAATGTCTCTCGTGCCTTCACCACGTCATTGACGGAACGATAGCTCACTCCGAGGTTGAAGCGGGCGTCCATGTTCTCAGGGTCGAGTACCAGGACCGCCTCGAATTGCTCTATCGCCCGCCGGTAGTCGTTCCGCTGCATGTATATCGCTGCCAGTTTCCCGTGTACGCCCAGGGCGGTGGCGCTGTCGACTTCAAGATCCAAGAGCCTTCGCAGTTCTCTCTCCGCTTCAATAAGTTCCGCCCTGATCAGATGGACCGTGCCCAGGTTGTAGCGAGCTTCGATGTTCCCCGGATCGAGGCGTAGCGCCGCGCGGAACTCAGCCTTCGCCTTGTCGTACTCCTGCGTCTGGACATACAGATTACCGAGATCCTTGTGCACGACTGGGGAGTTCGGATCGATCCCCAAGAGGGTCTGGAAGGTCTCTTCCGCTTCCTCGTAGTCGCCTCTGCCAGCGTATATGGTGCCTAAGGAGTAGAGCGCGCCCGTATTCTGAGGGTTCATTCGTACCGACTTCGAGAATTCTTCTTCCGCTCGATCGTTGAGGCGGAACTGCTGGTAGATCCGTCCGCTTCGGTAGTAATTGTAGTCGTCGATGAACCGCTCTTGGATCGCGCGTATAGAGCTGGGAGGAATGTTGACGAATTCGGGGATATTCACAGCCCTGTCCGCGGCTGAGAAATTACGAAGCAGGACCGGACGGCTATCGTTGCCGTCCTCATCGATGTGCGTCAGGAAGAGTTGAGTGTATGGGCCGAATTCCTTTGAGGAGAATACGAGCCACCTGCTATTCGGCGACCAGCTGTGCCAGGAATTCATGCGATCCGTGTTGGCGTTCATCAACCTCGGCGCGCCGCCATCTGCCGGCATGATGTAGAGTCTGCTGTCCGGTTGCAGCAGCATGAAGCTGTGCGCCTGGGTGAAGACCAGCCACTTCCCGTCGGGAGAGATCTTTGGGAAGTAGTTGCTCATCTCGTTGTACGAAGCACCCTCGATCGGCTCGGGCGTTCCACCCCTCCCGTCATTGAACGGAACCCGAAACAGATTGAATCTAAAACGCTTGCCACCTTCCTGCGCATTCCACAGGAACTCCTCGCCGCCTAGAACCTCAGCGGATTCCTCCACGCTCAGGAGTATGTCATACTCGGGACTCTGGGTCTCCAATTGAGCCGCAGGGCTGCGCGCGAAGTATACGTACTCGCCATCTGGGCTCCAGGCCGCGTTAGATTGCACATAGGCCTCGTCCTCCGCACCAGGGAGCGCCGCAATCCTGCCCGTCGTCTTATCGTAGTACGCGAGGATGCCCATGACCGGGAAGAAGATCTGGGAGAACAGGATGTCCTCCCTCGGTAGGAAGACCGCTCTGTCCCGCACTCCTGCCAGGACA
>JBDHKT010000535.1:0-2167 GCA_039586255.1 Gemmatimonadota bacterium
GTCGAAGGAGTCGGGTGACAGCCCACGGAAGTCGCGCACCCTTGGGACCGCGACATTGATGAAGCGATCCAGGAACTCGAACATGTGGGTACGGCGCAGGGTCACGCTGACCCCGACCGGCATCCCTTCTCGTAACCCGAAGTTTGATATGGCCTTACGGGCCCGATTCACGATCGGCTTCTGGCCGCTGATCGCCGTCACCGCCTCGACCACCGAGTCGAAATGCTTCGGTTCCCGCGCCGCGTCGCCCACACCGACGTTTATGACGATCTTCTCCAGCGAGGGTATCTGATGTAGGTTCGCGAATCCGAACTCGTCGGCGAGCTTGGGCCGCACCGTACCCTCGTAATGCTGTTGCAACCTCGGCTTCATCATCAACCTTCCGCAGTCGGGATCGGCGTGTCGCAACGCACACACAGCCGCTCCAGCGTACCGTCCGCGTCATGCCGCCGGCGCACGCGCGCCGGGCCCTTACAGTGGGGGCAGACCAGCATAACGTTCGACGCGTGGATCGGCGCCTCGAACGTGACTATTCCGCCCTCCGGGTTGGCCTGGGAGGGACGCTGGTGCCGCGTTCGCATGTTCACCCCTTCGATGACGACTCGGTTACGCTTGGGGATGACACGCAGCACTCGCCCTTCCGAACCCTTGTAGTTGCCGGCTATAACGGCGACCTGATCTCCTGTACGAACGTGCATCGTCCAGCCCTCAGACGACCTCGGGGGCCAGTGACACGATCTTCATGAACCGCTTGTCTCGCAGTTCGCGTCCGACGGGACCGAAGATTCGCGTGGCCCGGGGCTCGCCCTGGTCGTTTATCAGGACGGCGGCATTGTCATCGAAACGTATGTAGGAGCCGTCCTTGCGGCGCTGCTCCCTGGCCGTTCTTACAACCACCGCCTTAGTTATCTCACCCTTCTTTACCGTACTCGCCGGGAGCGCGTCCTTGATGGTGACAACGATGATGTCGCCCATCCGGGCATAGCGTCGCTTGCTGCCTCCGAGGACTCGGATGCAGAGCGCTTCCTTAGCTCCCGAATTGTCGGTAACCCGTACAATCGACTCCTGCTGAATCATCGCTCTATCACGTGTTTCGGGCGTGCAGCGGCTAGCCCGGTCTGCGGACGACCTCGACCAAGCGCCAGCACTTCTTTGCCGACAACGGTCGTGTCTCCACGATCCGTACGACATCGCCGGCACGCGCCTGGTTCTCCTCGTCGTGCGCGTAGTACTTCTTGTGCCGCTTGACCTGCTTGCCATACAGGGGGTGCGCGAACCGTCTCTCGACGCTGACTACAATAGTCTTGTCCATGCGGTCGCTGACCACCGACCCAACCCGTGTCTTACGTTGGCCTCGAGCCATACGTCGTCACTTCTCCTTAGCATCGCGAGCCGCCTGCAACTCACGCTCGCGCCTGATCGTCTTCAGCCTTGCTATGTCGCGTCGTACCTGCCGGATTCTCATCGGGTTCCCGGACTCTTCGTATGCGGATTTCATGCGTAGCTCGAAGAGCTGGTCCGTCATTTCCTCGATCGTCCGCTCGATGTCGGCGTCCGCCAACTCACGAATCTCTTCCGGTCGCATCAGAGGCCTCCCGACCCGCGACTGATGAATCGGGTCTTAACCGGCAATTTGGCCGAGGCCAGCTCCATCGCCCGACGGGCTATGTCCTCCGGTACACCCTCGAGCTCGAACATCACTCGGCCCGGCTTCACAGGGGCGACCCAACCCTCGGGACTGCCCTTCCCCTTACCCATGCGGGTCTCAGCCGGCTTCTTGGTGATCGGCTTGTCGGGGAAGAGGCGGATGAACACCTTGCCGCCCCTCTTGATATGCCGGGTCATGGCGACACGGGCGGCCTCGATCTGCCGGGCGGTGATCCAGGCGCGCTCGAGCGACTGGAGCCCGTACTGGCCGAAGGCCACGCGGTTGCCACGGGTCGCATTACCTCGGACCCGACCCTTCTGCTGTCTACGCCATTTAATTCGCTTTGGAGCGAGCATCGCCGTTTCCTACTCTATCCCGTGCCCCGGCCACCGGCCGTGTAGGTCTGACCTTCGCGATCTTCGACGACTTCGCCCTTGAAGACCCAGACTTTGACGCCGATGGGACCGAAGGTCGTCTTGGCCGTCGAGCGAGCGTAGTCGACATCGGCGCGCAGCGTGT
>JBDHKT010000536.1:0-2163 GCA_039586255.1 Gemmatimonadota bacterium
CTTCCAGCGACAATACCACCGCTTCCAGACTAGCCCCCACAGATTCGCCTCGCGCCGTGACCGCCGCCGTCAGCTCCTCGGGGTCGAGCGGCGTCAGATCCGACTCGCTCGGATCGAGGTTCGCGGCGGCCGTGACAGACCAGGTCTGACCGTCGCCTGCCGGTCGCACCTGGTGGAAGCCCGCCTCCTCGAGCCTCACCATCGGCGATTCCTCTCCAACTTCCAGAACCTTGCGCTCGCCGGACGGGCTCTCGACGACGAGCTCCGTACCATCCATATCAACGCCGTCCAGCGCCGTCGTGTTCTGCGCCAGATCGAGGACATCTCCGACCTCGTACCAGGGCTTCGGCTCCGCGTAGCCCGCGAGATGCTTGACAACCTCGTGCACGAACGGAAGGAAGACCGGCTGCACGGTCAGGTCGTTCCAGAAGTTCTCCAGATCGGAGGCCCACACGAGTACGGTGCCCTCACCACGGCGGCCTTCCACCATCGCCGGCGTGCCGTCGTCGAAGCGTGCCAGTGCGCGACCCAGCTCCCCGGCGTCCGTCCGCCGGTATCGGAAGAAGCGGGCCGAGGAGAAGTCACCGCTTCGCGGCGTACGGAAGAGGGCGAAGGCGGGATGATCGTAGTCGAGGTACCCGAGTGTGCCGCCCCCCACACCGGAGCGATCGACCGGTCCGCCGAAACTGGCGGGCAGAAACTCGAGCCCCTCAGCCGGCCAGGCGCCGGGCGGATTCCGCCGTCCAAGAACGGCCAACAAGCCACCGCCCGCCTCCACAAACTCACGCAGTCGGCCGCCTGCGGCACCCGTCGGGAACGGCGCGTCGTTCAGGATCACAGCGGAGTGACCGTCGAGATCGGCTGGGCTCAGTTGCGTGATCCGCCTGATGGCCACGCGAAAGCCCGGCCGGCCTCCTACGTCGAGGGCACGCCGCAAGTAAAGGCTGTGATCGCCATCGGCACCCCGCGGCTCGACGATCAAGACACCCAGCGGTTCGTCAGGCTCAACCAGGAAGTGGAAGGCGTTGTCCCCGGGCAGCGCGTCGTCACCGGCGCGTACGGTCCCGCGCAGCTGGCGGCTCTGTAACACGAACGGCTCGAAGTGCAGCGCGACGAACGCGCCTGGCTCGAGGTCGATCCGCTGTACTTGTATCTGTTCCCCACCCACCATCAGCGAGACAGGCACATCTCCCAGAGCTTCACCCCCCAGGTTCGCCAGGCTGGCCGTGACCGTGACTCGCTCGCGTCCGCCAACCCGGCTCCGGGTCAGCGCCGCACCCGTCACCGCCAGGTTCGTCGTGCGTCCCTCCGATAGGTCAACGCTCGTCAGTGCCGTTCCCTCCGGCAGCCTTACCGCCTGCCGCGGGTCCCAACCGGCCTTCTGGAAGTCGGTTATCAAGACGACCTCGCTGCGCGGCTTCTCCGACCGCTCCGTTATCTCGCGTGCCAACTGGAACGCAGGACCGTAACGGGTCACCGAAGAGCTCACCTCGGCCACATCGAGCGCCGCGCGCAGTAAGGCCCGATCAGCCGTGGGTTGTGTCACCGCGTCGGCCCGCTCGGCGAACAACACGAGCGTGACCCGGTCGTCCGCCCCCACTCCATCAACGACTCGGTGCGCCGCATCCAGGGCCCGGCTCCAGCGATCGCCGTACGCCATGCTGTGCGAGCGATCGAGAAGGATCACAACCTCCCGCGCCGTGGCAAACGCGGCGGCCGCCGCCGTGGAGCGATCGAGCAAGGGCCTGGCAAACGCCGCCACTACCAGAACGATCGCCGCACTCCGCATCAGGAACAGCAGCCAGTGCCGGATTCGCTGACGCCGCACCGTGCGGTACGGGATTCTCCGCACGAACATGAGCGAAGGAAACACGATTGCGTCTCTCCGCTGGCGATGGGTCAGATGGATGATGATGGGTACGGAGATCGCTGCCAGACCCGCGAGGAACAGCGGCGCAAGGAACGAGAAACCCATCAGCGCACCCGGCTCATTTTCTCGCGCCGCAGCAGATAGCTGAACAACGCATGGTCCAGCGGATCAGATGTGTCGAACAATGAATAGTCTATCCGGGTATCCAGCAGTAGCCGCGATACCTCGTCCAGGTGTTCGCGCATCAGCTCGCGGTAACTCTCCCGCTGAAGCTCGGGCACGACCGGTACGCG
>JBDHKT010000537.1:0-2398 GCA_039586255.1 Gemmatimonadota bacterium
ATCGCCTTTATGATCGCGTAGTCGCCGCAGCCGGGGCACCAGCGGACTTCCTGGTCCGAGGCGAAGTCGGCGGGCTTGAGCTGGGTGTCTGTCGTGGTCGTCATAGGGTTAGCCCAGTCTGGTGCGGATCGCTTCGTAGATCTCGGCGATCTTGAACGGCTGGCCCTGCACTTTAGTGAGTGCCTCGCCCTGGATCAGGTACCTGTCACGTAGCACGCTCACGAGCTGGCCGTGGTTCATCTCCGGCACGAGGATTCTGTCGTAGCTCCTGAGCAGCTCGCCCAGGTTGCGAGGGAATGGTGACAAGTAGCGGAGATGGATGTGGGCCACGTGGTACCCTTCCTCGCGGGCCTTCATCACGCCCTGGAAAATCGGGCCATAAGTGGAACCCCAACCGACCACCGCCAGCGTGGCGTTCTCCGGACCCAGTTCCGGCTTCTGCGGCGGGATGTCCCCGGCGATCCCGGCGATCTTGGCGGCGCGCGCCTCGGTCATGCGTGCGTGGTTCTCCGGATCGTAAGAGATGTCGCCGGTCTCGTAGTCGCGCTCCAGGCCGCCGACCCGGTGCTCGAGCCCTGGAGTGCCGGGCCGCGCCCACGGCCGGGCCAGCGTCTCCGGGTCGCGCAGGAACGGGTGAAAACCCTCGGGATCGGTTCTGAACTTTACCGGGAACCTGGGCAGCCCCTCGACGTCCGGTATCGCCCAGGGCTCCGCCGCGTTCATCAGGTACGCATCGGATAGCAGGATGACCGGCGTCATGTACTTCGTCGCCAGGCGTACCGCCTCCATCGCGACCTCGAACGAGTCGCCGGGCGTCGCCGCGGCGACCACCGCCAGCGGCGAGTCGCCGTGCCGGCCATGCAGCGCCTGCGACAGGTCGGCCTGCTCCGTCTTGGTGGGCATACCCGTCGATGGCCCGGCCCGCTGTGCGTTGACGATGATGAGTGGCAGTTCGGCTCCAACGGCGAATCCGGCCGCCTCGGTCTTGAGCGCGACGCCGGCGCCGGAGCTCGAAGTCACTCCCAGCGCGCCGCTGTACGAGGCGCCGATGGCCGAGCAGATGGCGGCGATCTCGTCCTCCGCCTGGAAGGTGACGACCCCGTACTCGGCGAGCTGCACCATGGCGTGTAGCAGCGGCGAAGCCGGGGTGATGGGATAGGAGCCGAAGACGATGCGGCCCAGCCCGGCGGCGCGGGCGCCGGCGAGCAGCCCGTAGGCGGTGGCCTCGGTGCCGGTGATCGTGCGATATAGACCGGGCTCGACATCCGCCGCCGCCACCGTGTAGCCCACGATGTCGCTGGGCATCTCCGCCGTTTCGCCGAAGGCGTGGCCGGCGTTCAAGGCGGCGATGTTCGCGTTCATAACGTCGGGCTTCTTTCCGAACTTTCCTTTAAGCCATTCGATCGTCGCCGAGCGATCGCGGCCGTACATCCAGAGCATCAGGCCCAGCGCCCACAGGTTGCGGGAACGCCGCGCGCTCTTGGCGCTGACGCCGAATTCCTTTACCGCCTCCTCTGTGAACCGCGTGATGTCGAGCTTGATCAGCTGGTAGGGCGCCAGCGTATCGTCCTCGAGCGGGCTCGACTCGTAGTCGGCCTTCTTGAGGTTGCGGTCGGTGAACGAGCTCTCATCGGCGATCACCGTCCCGCCGATCCGCAGGTCGTGGAGGTTCACCTTCAGCGCCGCCGGGTTGAACGCGACCAGCACGTCCAGCTCGTCGCCGGACGTCTTGATGTCGACGGAACCGAAGTGGACCTGGAAGGCCGAGACGCCGTAGGTCGTTCCGGCGGGTGCCCTGATCTCTGCGGGATAGTCGGGGAAGGTGGAGATGTCGCTGCCGGCCAGCGCACTCTCGATGGCGAACTGGGTGCCGGTCAGCTGGATGCCGTCGCCCGAGTCGCCGGCGAAGCGGATGACGATCTCGTCCCGGATCTCCCGGGGTCGCAAACCGGCACGCGCTGGCGCGTCGCCGGAGCCGCTGGGCTCGGCACCGCCGCCGTCGGGGCTATTCGCAGTCATGGTACTACCTGCTTTTCAGTACTGATTATGTGGTTGTCTCCCGTGATTCTATCAGAATTGGTGGCCCCCGCTAGGCGTTAGTGATCTCGAAGAACCGCCCGACCTCCTCCTCCGTGTTGTACACGTTGGGTACGTATCCGTGTTCCCGGTACATGTAGTCGAAGACATCCAGGCTGTCGGCCCCCCGGACCTCGAGGGCGAAGAGGGAGGCGGACCGGGACCACGACCGGGGTGACCGCCAGACGACGCGGTCCGATTCATCGGCCATGAGGCGGAAGCTCTCCCAAAGCTCACCGTAGCGCTCTTCCTTCCACACCCCGCCCAGCGCCTCCTGGAAGTCGATGGCGTCGCCGAGGGTCAGGACCTCGGGGAGGTTGCG
>JBDHKT010000538.1:0-2147 GCA_039586255.1 Gemmatimonadota bacterium
CCTACCACGCGCGGGAGCAGGTAGAGTCGATCGGATGCGGCTCGCATTCCCAACCGGCAGGCCCAGCCAGCAGCTGACCCGAAAAAGCGGAGGGAAGCGAGACCGGGGCGCGGACGGAGCGCCCGCGTTCTTTGGCAGTATCGGCGGTTTCTGCCACCTCTATATAGGACAGGAGGCGGTCGCCGTCGGCGCCCTCACGCCTCTGCATGGACCCAGGCGCGATCATGGCCGAGCTCTTCCGCCGGATCGACGGTAGCTCGAAGGGCAAAGGCGGCTCCATGCAACTGGCCGGTGACGGTGGGGCTATATTGGGAATTCGGCAATCCATGACTAATTGAATAATTGAATAATTGACCATCTGAATGAGGAGCCGAGTTCCCAATTCAAGTAGTCACTTAGTCTATTAGTCTAGTAGTCATGGATTTTCGATTCCGAAACACCTAATTTTTGCCCCAGATCACACTAAACTCCAACGAGGGACGAGCCGTGGCTAAGAAGGATGGCATAAAGGACTCGTACGACCTGGTGATCATCGGCGCCGGGCCGGGCGGCTATGTCGCCGCCATCCGCGCCGCCCAGCTCGGGCTGGATGTCGCCTGTGTCGAGTCCGAGTCGCGTGAAGGCGGCCTGGGCGGCGTTTGCCTCAACTGGGGCTGCATTCCGACGAAAGCGCTGCTGGAAAGCGCGAATCTGGCGCGCCAGATCAAGAACGGGGCAGCCGATTTCGGTATCAAGGTCAAGGGCTACGATCTCGACATCGCCGCCGCCGTTACCCGCAGCCGTCAGATCAGCGAGCGCCTTACCAAGGGCGTCAAGTTCCTGTTCGATAAGAACGGCGTCTTGCCAATCTTCGGCCGAGCCAAGCTCGCCGGCGGCAAGAAACTGGATGTCGAGTTGAAGGGGGGAAGCAGCGCTACTATTTCGGCCTCCAACATTATCATCGCCACGGGATCAAGGCCCAAGACATTCCCCGGCTTCGAGTTCGACGGCGAGCGCGTGGTCTCCAGCCGTGAAGCGCTGGAGATCAAAAGGCCGCCGGGGCACATCGTGATCGTCGGTGCCGGATCGATCGGCATGGAGTTCGCCGATGTCTTCAACGCCTTCGGCGCCAACGTCACGATCGTTGAGATTCTGCCGCAACTACTCCCGCTCGAGGACGCCGAGATCGCCGGCGTCGTCGAGCGCTCCTTCAAGAAGCGCGGTATCAAGGTCAAGAAAAAGACAGGCGTCAAATCTCTGGAGAAACTTGATACCAAGTTGCAGGTGACCGTCGAGGGCGACAGCGGCGAGCAGGTCATCGAGTGCGACACCCTGCTGATGGCCACCGGTAGGACGCCGAACGTCGAAGACCTCGGTCTGGAGGCGGCAGGAGTGAAGCTCGACGACCAGGGCTGGATCGCGGTCGACGAGCTCGGCCGAACATCTGCCGACGGGATCTATGCCATCGGCGATGTCGCGGGTATGCCGATGCTCGCCCACAAAGCTTCGCACGAGGGGATCGTCGCGGTCGAACAGATCGCCGGCCATCCGACTCACCCGCTGGCCCGAGAAGATGTACCATCCTGCACCTACTGCCACCCGGAGGTCGCCAGCATCGGTCGAACCGAGCTGCAGGCCAAAGAGGATGGATACCAGGTGAAGGTCGGCAAGTTCCCGTTCAGCGCCAACGGTCGTGCCCTCGCGGCCGGCGCGCCGGACGGCATGGTGAAGATCGTCGCCGAAGCGAAGTACGGTGAAGTGCTGGGCGTGCATATGGTCGGGCACAACGTTACCGAGCTGATAGCGGAGATCGGTCTGGGCCGCGCCCTCGAGACCACAGTGCACGAGATCGCCACCACCGTACATGCGCACCCAACGCTGTCCGAGACGATCATGGAAGCAGCGCTCGCAACGCTTGGGCGGCCTATTCACATCTAGTCGCCCGGATCGGGTACGCGCGCACCGCGTCGCCGGGCGACGACACTAGAGCGTTTTGACTTTCCAGAAGATCTGCAGGCTTCTTCGGCTCGAGGGCCTCACCGACTACGGCGAGGCCCTCGAGCTACAGCGTAGGCTGGCGGGGGCGCGGGTCAGCGGCGCGTTCGCCGACGACCTCCTGCTCCTCCTCGAGCATCCCCGTGTGATCACCCTCGGCCGTGGCGCGCGGG
>JBDHKT010000539.1:0-2443 GCA_039586255.1 Gemmatimonadota bacterium
CTCAAGCGCCTCATGTACCGAACGGCCGATCTGATCGCCAGGGAGAGCGGCGCCCACGCTATCATCACGGGCGAATCGGTGGGCCAGGTGTCGTCGCAGACCCTGGCCAACCTGGCTGCCATCGACCCCAGCGCCCCGACCGCGGTCCTGCGCCCGCTCGTGGGCTTCGACAAGGGCGAGATCATCAATCGAAGCCGTGAGATCGGGACGTACGCGCTGTCCGAGAAGGTACGCGAGTATTGCGCGCTTACCGAAATGAGGCCGGTGACTGATGCGGCGCCCGAGGAAGCGGCGTCAGAGGAGGCGCGGCTCGACCTCTCGGTCCTCGACTCCGCCGTCGAGAGGCGTCGTGTGCTCGAGCTGCGCGAGCTCGACCCCAGCGAGCTGGTGATGCCCTACCTCTACACTTCAGAGATCGCAGCAGAGGCTGTTGTAGTCGACACCCGCTCGCCGGCCCAGTACGACGCCTGGCACTATCCCGGCGCCACGCACTGCGACTTTTGGGATCTGTTCCGCGGGGTGACGTCCCTCGAGAAGGAACGAACCTACGTCCTCTACTGCGACCTCGGCCTCAAGACGGCGCAACTGGCCGAGAAGATGCAACGGGCCGGGTACGAGGCGTATTCGTTTAAAGGTGGGGTGCGAGCGCTGCGCGCTTATGCTGAGGCCAGGGTGGGGTAGGGCGGATTCGAAGTTCGATGTTTGAAGTTCGATGTTTGAAGTTCGATGTTCGGATATCCGCTCGAAGTTCAAAGTTCAAACTTCACATTTCGAACTTCAAAAGACCTTTATCGAGGGCACATACTTCCTCGGATTCTCACGCAGCTCCTGAACCACCGCCTGCACATCCACCAATAGCTTCAGCAGGCTCTCGTACAGTTCCTGGTCCGTCAACAGCTGGCCCATCGTGCCTTCGCCCGATTCCAGGGCGGCAAGTAGCGAGTCGGCCCGGGCTGAGGTCGAGCTGAGCTCGACGTAGAGGCTCTCGTCGGTGAGCAGTCGTGAGAGAGTGCCGTCGCCGCTGACCAGCGCCGCCGTCAGCGTGTCGAGGCCGGCGATCACCGAGCGCAGGTCATCGTAGAGCGCGTCGTCCTGGGCGAGCTGTGCCAGCGCGCCTTCGCCGCGGCCCACGGCACCGAGGAAGCTGTTCAGCGAGCGTGACGTGTTGAGCAGCTCGACGTACAGCGTAGTGTCCATGAGCAAGCGACCCGCCGTGCCGCGGCCGGCGAGTATCGTGTCGGCGATGGAGCGGAAGTTTCTGAGCATCACGGCCAGGTCGTCTACCAGCGCGGAGGCCGAGGCAAGCATCTGCTCATAATCGACGGCGACTGAGCTGGGCAGGGTATCGCCCTCGACGAGAACGGTCGCCTCGGGCGAGCCCGGCGTCACGTCGATGATCTTGTCACCCAGCAGTCCCTGGGTGCGGATGCGGGCTTCCGAGTCCCGGCGGATCTGTTCCGCGACTGCACGGTCGATAGCCAGGGTGATCTGCAGAACGTGGTCGGGATGGCGGCGCTCCGCTACCGGGACGAAGCTGATTACCTCTACCTTCCCCACGTCCTGACCGGCGAGCCGCACGTTCGCGCCCTCGATAAGCCCGTTGGCGCTCGGCATCAGGGTGGTGAGCTGGTAGCGCTCGCCGAAGATCGCTCCCGTCTCGCCGATGAAGAAGATGGCGACGGCGAGCACGATCAGTGCGACGAATACTGCGAGGCCGACGCGTACCTGGCTCCAGCTGATCCTCGATGCACCGTTCATGCTGCCTGCGACCTCCTGACGCTCAATCTATGAACTCCCGTATGTACGGGTCGCCTGCTTCCACGAACTCCTCGGGCGGTCCGTAGAAGATGATACGCGAATCACGGAGCATTGCGATATGGGTCGCCGTTTCCAGGACGGCGCGCACGTCGTGGCTGACGACCACGGAGGTGACTTCGAGCTCCGCCTGCAACCGCTTGATCAACCTCACGATCGTCCGCCCGGTCAGCGGATCGAGGCCGGTCGTCGGCTCGTCGTAGAGCAGGATCTTTGGCTGATGTACTATGCCCCGGGCGATGCCCACCCGCTTCTTCTGCCCCCCGGACAGTTCGGCCGGCAGCCGGTCGCCGAACTCCTCGAGCGTCATGTCCACCAGGTTGAGGGCGTAGTCGAGCGTCATGTCCACCAGGTTGAGGGCGTAGTCGGCCCTCTGGGTGACTTCGCTCTCCGCCAGCCGCATGTGCTCTCGCAGCGGGAAGGCGACGTTTTCGAAGACGCTCAGCGAATCGAACAGAGCCGACGCTTGGAAGACCATGCCCATCTTCTGGCGGACCTGCAGCACCTCCTCGAAAGACAGCTGGTTGATGTCCTCGCCGTCGATCAGGATCTGACCGGCGTTCGGTACCAGCAGCCGCAGGATGATCTTGAGGATGGTTGACTTGCCTACACCCGATGGGCCGACGAT
>JBDHKT010000041.1:0-8754 GCA_039586255.1 Gemmatimonadota bacterium
CAGCGACCTGATAAAGGAAGTTGTTGGATTCAATATCTAATATCCGACACTGAGTGTCGGATATTGGGTATTGAGATGCCCTCCTAACCGGCGAGCGCCTGATCAAAGTCGGCGATAATATCCTCCGGGTCTTCCAGTCCGACGCTGACACGGATCAGATTCTCCGAGATCCCGGCCTCGGCCCGCTGCTCCGGCGTCAGCCGCGCATGGATCATCGAGGCGGCGTGCACCGCCAGCGTCTCGGTACCGCCCAGGCTGACCGCGCGCCGCGCCAGCTGCATTCGTGCGGCAAAGTTACGGGCCGCCTCGAAGCCGCCGGCCAGCTCGAAGACGACCATGCCGCCGAAGCCGTCCATCTGCTTTCTCGCCAGCTCGTGCTGCGGGTGGGAGGCGAGCCCCGGATAGTAGACGCGCTCGACGGCGCCGTGCGACTCGAGAAACTTTGCCACCACCACGGCGTTCGAATTGTGGCGCGCCACCCGGAACGGCAGAGTCTGGATACCGCGCGCCAGCAGCCACGACTCGAACGGGTGCGAGATGCCGCCGTGGATGATGAGCCCGAACCATAGGGTCTCGATTCGCTCAGTGTCGCCGACGATGAAGCCGGCCGTGACATCGCTGTGGCCACCCAGGTACTTCGTCGCACTGTGCACGACCAGATCGATCCCGTGCTCGATCGGCCGCTGGTTGATCGGCGTAGCGAACGTGTTGTCCATGCAGGTCGTGATGCCACGCTCGCGCGCCAGCGCCGCCACACCCGCCAGGTCGGTGACCGCCAGCGTCGGGTTCACTGGAGTCTCGAGGAAAATGAGGCCCGTGTTGGGTCGGATCGCAGCCTCGAACGCGCCCAGGTCCGTCTGCTCCACCAGCGTCACGTCGATACCATAGCGCGGCAGCCAGGCCTCCAGCGCCTTCATCGTACCGACGTAGTGGCAGGACTGAGCGATCACGTGATCGCCGTTCTTGAGCAGCCCCAGGAAGACCAGCATGATCGCCGCCATCCCCGATGCCGTCACCAGAGCCGATTCGCCGCCTTCCAGCACCGCGATCGCCTCCTGCACCGCCGTGAAGTTCGGATTACCGTAGCGGGTGTAGAAAGTCTCGGGCCGGGTCGCCGTGGCGGCATCGGCTACCTCACCGGGCTCACGGAACGCGAACGTCGAGCTCTGCCAGATCGGCGTCCCGATCGGGGACCCCATACCGGGCCCGTACACCTCCGGGCCGGCCGCCGAGTGGATCGCCCGCGTCGCTGTACCCCAACCATTCGATTCCTGCTTCGTGCCCTTGCTCATCATCCCTCCATGGTGGGTCCGCGTCCCGGCCGCCTCGAGCGGCAGGCACGCCAGATCAGGATCGCCCTTCCAGGATGCCTCGTGACTGGCGCACGACCTCACGGGTCGCGACCGTCAACGCAGCCACGTTGATGTTATCGGATACCAGCAGTTCCTCGAGCACTTCGCGCATCGCGCCCAAACGCACGGCGTACCTCTCGCGGAACCGGGCCAGCCGTTCATCGGTCGAAGCGTCTTCAGACTCGAGCCCCAGGACCGCCAGCGTCAGGTTGCGCCGCGCTTCGCCCAGGTCCTGCATCAGGCCCTGCACGGCCCGTTGCTCCCAGACATCCTCACCCGCCGCCATATTCAGCAGCTCGATGAGTAGCGCGAAGTCCACCTCATCGGTGAGCGCGAAGTATACACGCCCGACATCGGTGACGGGAATGTCGACCTCTTTCGAGATGCGCGTCACCTCCATCAACTCACCGAGGAACTGGGTCGCCGCCATCTTCCGAGCCGTCCCCGCCGGCACGCCGCTCGCCTCGAGCTCCTCCAACGTCACCTCGAACGCCTCGCGCTGCGAACCGAGGACCACCGAGTGCAGGGTCTCGAACAGCTCGGCCACGGGGCCCTTGAATGTGTCGATCGCGGCGCCGACCTCAGCTCCGGCCGGCAGGTTCTCAACGGCCCAGCGGACCGTGCGATCGAGAATGCGCTCGAACGCCAGCAGCCAACGATGCTCCTGCGCAGCGGGAATCGACGCCTCGTTCTTCTCGATCCGGTCGAGCAGCTCGTGGACGCCCGCGATCTCCGCCGCCACGAACCATCCGCGAGCCACATCAGCAGGCTTCACACCGGCATCGCGCGTGACCGTCGGCACGAAGGTGGAGCCCATCAGGTCGATCAACCTGTTGGTCAGCGCGGTGGCGACGATCTCGCGCTGCAGCCGATGGCGGCGAAGGTCGTCCTCGGGGACGCGCACGACGACGGCATCCGGGAAGTAGTCGTGAAGAAGCTGCAGAAAAGCGGGTTCGTCGGGGAGCGTCGAATCGAGGATCGCGCGCTTCAGATGCAGCTTGCTGTAAGCGTGCAGGATGGCCAGCTCGGGGCGCGTCAGGCTCTTCCCATGCTCCTGCCGCTGCTGAAGACGGCTCCAACCGGGAAAGAACTCGAGCGACCGTTTGAGCCCCGCCTTGGCCTCGAGGTAGTACGAGGCATCGCGGAAATCGCCCAATCGATCGGCGGCCCTGAGTTGCTCGAGGCTCAGCGCCCGCGCCTGCGCACGGTTGTCCCCAAGCACCATCTCCGCCACATCGTCGCTCACCCGCTCGAGCATCTCGTTGCGCTCATCCGGTGACAGGTCGCCTCGATCGACCAGGGCGCGAAGCAGGATCTTCAGGTTGACCTCGTGGTCGGACATGTCCACGCCGCCCGAGTTGTCGACGGCGTCGGTGTTGGCCCAGCCGCCCTCCAGCGCGTAGTCGATCCTGGCTCGCTGCGTGAACCCCAGGTTGCCGCCCTCTCCCACCGCCTTCACCCGCAACTCGCCCGAGTCGACCCGAACCGCGTCGTTGCTCGAGTCGCCGACGTCGGCGTGGGTTTCGTCGGCAGCCTTCACGTATGTACCGATGCCGCCGTTCCAGAGAAGATCGACAGGAGCCCGCAGGATCAGCCGGATCAGCGCCTGGCCGTTCACCACGCTCTCATCGGTACCTAGCGCCCGCTGCGCCTGCGGCGACAGTCGTATCTCCTTTGCGCCACGCGGATAGATGCCACCACCCTCGCTGAGCAGCGCCCGATCGTAGTCCTCCCAGCTCGAGACCGGGGTACGGAAAAGTCTCCGCCGTTCTTCGTACGATTTCTCAGGACCGGGGTCGGGGTCGATGAAGATGTGCCGGTGATCGAACGCCGCGATCAGCTCGATCGTGCGGCTGAGAAGCATCCCGTTGCCGAAGACGTCGCCGCCCATGTCGCCGATGCCGACGACGGTCAGCGGCTCGCGCATGATGTCTTTCCCCATCTCGCGGAAGTGACGCTTAACGCACTCCCAGGCGCCGCGAGCCGTGATCCCCTCCTTCTTGTGGTCGTAGCCGTGCGAACCGCCGGACGCGAACGCATCGTCCATCCAGAAGTCGTACTCCGCGGCTATCTCGTTGGCCGTGTCCGAGAACGCGGCCGTGCCCTTGTCGGCAGCGACGACCAGGTAGGGGTCATCATCATCATAGACGACGGTGTCCGGCGGCCTCACGACCGCACCGTCTACGATGTTGTCGGTCACATCCAGCAGGGCGGAGATGAAGTCGCGATAGCACTCGCCGACCTCGACGCCCAGCGCCGATCGGTCCGCCGGCATTCTCCTCACGCAGAACGCGCCCTTCGCCCCGCTGGGCACGATCACGGCGTTCTTGGTCTGCTGGGTCTTCACCAGCCCGAGAACTTCGGTACGGAAGTCGTCCAGCCGCTCGCTCCAACGGATACCGCCACGCGCCACGGGGCCGAACCGCAGGTGCGCCCCGGCGACGCGGACGCTGTGTACGAACATCTCGCGGGCGGGCCGCGGCTCAGGCATCTGTTCGACAACCGCGCAGTCGATCTTGAACGTGAGGCGCGGGCAGGCGAGCCGGCGCTCTCTGTTTCTGAAGTAGCTCGTGCGGACCGTCGCCTCGATCAAGTTCTGTAACCGTCTCAGGGTCAGATCATCGGCGATGCTATCGACCGCCTGCAGCGAGTCCCTGAAGCGGCCGGCGGCAGTCTCGACGGCGATCGCTCGATCGCCCGTCATCTGCGGATCGAATTTCGTCCGGAAGCTCTCGCAGAGCAGTCGTGCGACCTCGGGGTGCGCGATGAGGGCGTCGGGCGCGGCGCGACGGCTGGGCACCGCACCCAACTGAAAGGCATAGGCGGAGTAGGCGCGCAGCACCGCCACCTCATCCCAGTTGAGGCCGGCGGTGATGACAAGCCGATTGAATCGATCGTTGTCGGCCCGGCCGCTCTGGACCGCGCGCAGCGTCTCGGTGAGCGATCCGGCCAGGTCCGCGCGATCGAGCGGCCGCCCGTCCGGGCCCTGGACCACGAACGTATGGATTGTCGCCGCACCCTTACCCGAGGCCTCGATATCGAGCGCGTCGGCCTCGATCACCCGCAGGCCCAGGTTCTCGAGGATCGGCATGGTGTCGGCGAGGATCATCGTGCCACGCTCGACGAAGAGGCGAAGCTGAGTCGCCTCGATGCCCCCGCTCGCATGGGGCTCCATCTCCA
Organism: Gemmatimonadota bacterium; assembly: GCA_039586255.1. Classification (GTDB taxonomy): domain Bacteria; phylum Gemmatimonadota; class Gemmatimonadetes; order Palauibacterales; family KS3-K002. The sequence goes on from JBDHKT010000041.1 coordinate 4,533, forward strand.
CCTGCATCAGCCCGGTCCGCTCGAGCGCCTCGAGCCGCTCGATATCCTCGACCGCTGTATCTACGTCAATGGTGGCCACGTACTCCGGCGAAAACGCATCGAAGTACTTCTCCTCCAGCCGGTGAACGTCCTCCGCGCTGTGCCGGTCGCCCAGCGCGCCGCGCAAACGCTGCTTCCAGGTCCGAGCGATCTTCGCGGCGTGATCGCGAAGCGCCTTCACATCGACCTCGGCGATACGATCCGGGCTGGCCGAGATGTAGAAATGCATGCGCGCGGCCTCGCCTTCACCGAGCGCCAGATGGTCGTACAGGATGCTGCCGCCCAGCACCTCGGCGATCTCGCGCCGCAACCGGCCGCGCACTTCGTCGGAGTAATTGCGCTTCGGGAGAATGACCATCACGATCACACCCCGGCCGAGGATGTCGGGGGTGAACAGGAGGCGCACATCGCCGGAGTCTTCCGCCGCCATGACCGCCCGGATCCGCTTGCGCAGGTCCTCGACGCCGACTAGGAAGAGCTCCTCCTTCGGCATGTCGTTGAACAGCTGTACTACCGCCTTGTGGTCGTGCGATCCCTCAGGCAGGTTCTCGGCGGCCAGCACCTTCTCCAGCTTCTGACGTAGGATCGGGATGTCGCCCGAGTGCTCCGAGTAGGCCTTCCAGGTGAACAGACCCAGGAAGCGATGTTCGCCGATAACCTCGCCGGCTTCGTCCAGCCTTTTTATTCCCACATAGTCCATCCGCGCCCGGCGATGCACGTGCGATTCGGAGTTCGCCTTCGATACGATCAGCAGCGGGCCGAGCAGCGCGCGGGCCCGCAGGTCCGCCGGAAATTCTTCGAGTGCCTTCGGTACCCACGCCGATGAGTCGCTCTCGCGCCGCAGGATACCCAACCCGGAGCCGCGCTCGACGCTGGCTAGGCGCCGGCCCTCCGCATCCGTACGGAACTCGTAACCGCGGTAGCCGATGTAGACGAAGCCTCCGTCCTTTAGCCACTGGAGGAAAGCCGTGACCTCGTCCACCTCGGAAGCGCGATCGGGGAACCGCGCCCCTACCCGCCGCAGCTCCTCGGACACCAGGTCCGTCATCTTGCGCATCGCCTGGAAGTCGTCGGTCGCCAACCGGACCTCTTCCATGCAGTTGCGGAGCTCGGCCTGCAGGGAGCGGACGATATCCTCGTCGAGATGGCCCTCGAACTCGCAGTACGGCACCGCGTACTTCGGACCCTCGGCGCCCCAGTCGCGGATCTCCGCCACCTTGCCCGCCTCGTCCCGCTCGACGACGACGATCGGGTGGAGCTCGTTGCGGATCTCGAAGCCCCTGGAGGTCAGGAGTTGGTGCAGCGTATCGACCCCAAACGGCCGGTCGCTGATCGCTCCCGCAGCGCAACCCGTATGACCGTATCCGGGCAGCTGTCCAACCCGGACCCCGACGGAGTCCGGCGCCATCGAGTCCAGAAGATCGAAAGTGTCCGAGATCAGCTCGAACACCTCGGCGTCGGTGCGTCCTCGGAAGAAATCGGCGGGCGCCCGGCCTAAGACCGCATGGGCGAACGCTCTCAGCATCTGCCCCCTATCCTGATCGGCGCCGGCCTCGATGACCTGCAGGACGCCCTCCAGCACCTCGGGACCTGACCCGTCCTTCGCTTCTCTATCCATCTCGCTTTGTGACGATTGACGACATCGGATGTCTTAGTGACCCGCACGACCCGGCCAACGGAATCTGGCGCGATCGCGCAACCGGCCGCAATATGTTTAGCTACGCGCAGATCGCTGCAAAACCGGGGCCGCCGAAGGCTCCGATCGACGGCATCCTCCCCCGCCGTCCGGCTGTGGGCTGCCCGCTCGGATGAACCGTATCCGAGTCCGCCGGTGTAGAAGAGAGCCGGCCGGTTACCGCAACCGTACTAGACACCAGCACGATCCAGTGAGTGACGCTCAGGACAAGGCGGAAGGCCGCGAGGAGCGGCAGGTGGGCCCGTTCAGGCCCGCCTGGTGGCTGCGCGGTCGACATCGCCAGACCATCTGGAACCGGATGCTGCGGCCTCGTCAGCAGGTGGCCACCACCCGGGCCCGCTGGACCACGCCGGACGGCGACTTCCTCGACCTGGACTTCATGGACGGACCGGTAGCGTCGCCACAGCTGCTGCTGGTGCACGGGCTCGAGGGCTCCTCCGATCGGAAGTACGTGCGCGGGTTCCTCGCCCTGGCGGCGGAACGCGGCTGGCGCGGCGTTGCTCTCAACTTCCGGGGCTGCAGCGGGACGCCCAACCGCGCGCCGCGGCTCTATCATTCCGGCGAAACCACCGACCTCGACTGGGTGATCGGTGAGCTGGCGAAGCGGGACCCCGGAGCACCGATCCTACCGGTCGGAGTGTCACTGGGTGGGAACGTACTGCTCAAGTGGTTGGGCGAGGAGGGAGAGCACGTGGCGGACGAGGTCGCGGCGGCTGCGGCCGTCTCGACGCCTTACGACCTGGCGGCAGCGGCCGAGAAGATGTCGCGCGGCATCTGCCGGCTGTACACTCACTTCTTCCTGCGCACCCTCAAGGAGAAGGCGCTGCTCAAAGCCGAGCAGTACCCCGATATCCTAGACGCCGCAGCGATCCGCCGGGCCCGGAACTGGCGCCAGTACGACGACGTCGCGACCGCCCCCCTGCACGGCTTCCGTGACGCCGCCGACTATTGGGAGCGCTCCAGCTCGATCAACTTCCTCGACCAGATCCGCCGCCCGGTGTTGCTACTCAACGCAAAGGACGACCCGTTCATCCCGGTATCCACGCTGCCGGTCGAGGCGGTCGAGCGCTCGCCGTGGCTGCACGCCGAGTTCACGGCGCACGGCGGCCACGCCGGCTTCGTCGCCGGTACACTTCCCTGGCGACCGATCTACTGGGCAGAGCGCCGCGCCGTCGAGTTCCTGGCCAGCTTTGCCCCGAGCATCCGCCCGACCCGCGCGCCGTCCGTGCGCCCGGACGCCGAGCCGGCGCCCTGAGCGCCGCTACTGCCGACGAGCGCTCGTCGGCACGGTGAACAGCAGATTGCCACCCTCGGTCGGCGCGATGATGACATTGCCTTCCTTCTGCCCGACCTCCTGCAGCGTCTGCATATAGAAGTACGACAGGTACGCGGTAGTCAGGCTCTCGCCGATGATGTTCTGCGAATCACGGATACCCAGAGCCTCCTGCCGCTTCTGCTCCGCCTGCTCCATGACGATCTCCGTCTGGAACACCTGCGCCTGTACTTCCTGCTCGCGCTGCAACTTCAGCTCGATCGCCTCTCGCACCGCCTGCGGCGGCTTGATCTCGCGGACGAAGAAGCGGACGACCTCGATGCCCTTGGGTTCCAGCTCCTCGTCCATCAGCTCCTCCACCCGCGACGCGATCCCCAGCCGCTCGGTGGAGAGGATCTCGGTCCCGGTGAGCTCCGCGATCGCGTCACGTAGGGCGGTCCGATAGGTCGTGTACACATACTGGTTGACGGCGCGCATATCGCCAACGACCAGGAAGAGCTCGACAACCATATCCGGCAAGACGCGGTAGCGATAGGAAGCATCCACGGTGATGTTCAGCTGGTCCGCCGTGAGCGCGTCGGCGACCTCGCTCTGCGCGCCCGCCGGCCACTGGATCTCACGGGTCTCGTACTTCGAGTACTGCTTCCAGAAGACGGCCGGAGCCGCGAAGTACAGGCCCTGCCCATGGGACTGCTCACCCACGTTCCCCGTGATCGGGTTCTTCAGAACCGCCACCTCGTAGTCGGCGATGGTCGTGCAGGAGAACGGGAGCGTTACCGCGAACAGGAGCACGGCCGCCGTCGGCACCATCACCATGGACTTGGCGAGCGAGGGTCGCCGCATCGCGCGGAACTCGCGAGGAATGATCGGGTCTGCCATGATCTCGCCTCTCCAATCTGGAGTTTCCAATTTCAGTGTTCATGATCATCTACACGACCGACTACTGCTTTATTCTACAATCCGCCCAGGATCAGCCGTCCCCCGATTTTTCCCGCTCTTTCCGGATCCCGTAGGTCAGAAGCACCAGGAAGCCGCCCCAGATGAAGCCGCAGGTGAGCGCCATGGCAACTATCGCGGACGTGTTCACGATTCTTCTTCCCCTTGTCGGTTCAAGCTCGGGCCGCGAGCGGCTCGAACCCGGCGGTGAAGTGCCTCAGGAACGGCGCCTGGTAAGTCAGGCGATAACCACCGATCTGCTCGCGGCGCTTCCAGAC
>JBDHKT010000540.1:0-2144 GCA_039586255.1 Gemmatimonadota bacterium
TAGCTCCCCAAGAAGCCGGTCAAGTAAATCCTCCCCCGGAAGGCTCGATTGGGCCCGGGTTGGCGGGGATCCGGGCACCGAAAGGTGGGCGAGAGATGCACTTCTCACCACTTTACCCCACTCCGACCCCCAAGCTAGTGACATGTCCCCACTACGTCAAGGACTTCTCTTGTACGGGATATCTTCGGGTTGGTAGGGAATTCGGGAGTTCGGGATTCCGGGAGTTAGGGAGCTAGCGAGTTAGGGAATCAGGGATAAAGAATCCGAGTATGGTGAATCCGTGGAATCCGTGGAATCGGGGTATCCGGGACTCGGGGAACTTAGGGAAGAGCTTCCCTACTTCCCCGAATCCCCGAATCTTACCGGAGGCCGCGCTGGGCGCGCCGGATCCGCGCGTCAATGTTGAGCAGCCAGCGCTCGCAGGCGTCGAGGAGCTGCGGGACCTCGCGGCGCACGTTGCCGGCCCGCTGGAAGTGCCCCTGGGCAGCCTGGACGTTGGAGCGGGCGCGCTCGAGCACGCTGACAGACGCGTCCTCCGGCGTCGCCCGGCGCTCGCCGAGCTGGTAGTAGCTGTAGCCCCACCAGAACTCGAGCTCCCGTCTCTGATCCGCGGGAGCGTAGCGGGCGGCAGTTTCGAAGTGCCCAATCGCAGCAGCCAGGTCACCGGTGCTACGGGCGCCGTGAGCCTCACCCCAGAAGAGCCGGAAGACCTCCTCGGATTCCGAGGCGCCGCTCTCGATCGCTAGATCGAAGTCGGCCAACGCGGCCTGCATGTCACCTCCCTGCAGCTTGAACCGCCCACGTTTGAGCAGAGCGGCGGGATAGGCGGGATCGATCTCGACGACTCTGTCCATGGCGGCGCTGGCGTCGGCGAAGCGCTCAGCGCGGCCGAGGGCGTCGGCATAGAGCGACCAGAGTCGGGCGCTCTCCGAATGCGACTGGAGGGCCAGCTCGGCGAAAGCGATCGCCTCGGCCACCCTGTTGGCCTGCGTGTATGCGGCGAGGGCGTTAATGATGATCGAGCTGTCAGCTTCCTCGCCTTTGATCTCGAGCACCTGCTCGTAGGCCTCGAGGGCGATGTCCACATAGGTGGAGTCCGTGGCGGAGTGGCGCAGAGCGTAGTCACCAAGCGACTGCAGGAGGTCGACATCATGTTCAGCGATCTCCAGTCCGGCTTGAATGATCGCGATCGCTTCCGCCATCAGGTTGGCGTTCGCCAGATCGTAGGCAACCTTGATGCGTACGGGGACGTTGCCCGCATCGTACTCCAGGTACCGCTGGTAAAGCTCGCTGGCTCTGTCGGCTTCGCCGGACTGGGAGTACATGAAGGCGGCGTTCTGCAGCGCAGCGCGATGGCTCGGCTGACGCTCGAGCACCATCTCGAAGTAGGCGATGGAGGAGTCGGCCCAGCCGTTGCTCCCGGTCTCCTCTTGCTCGAACATGACGCGGTAGGCCATGCCCTTGTTGAACAGCACGTGCACGCTGTTCGGGTTGATCTCGAGGGCTTCGTCACAGTTCCGAAGCGCGCTTTCCAGCTGGTGGCTCTCCACGTACTCGGCACAAAACTGCTGTGCGCGGACGAATCGGACCTGCTCCTGGAAGGCCTCGATAGTCACCTCGGCCACCCTGTCCACCGACTCGTTGCTTCTGTCGCTGACGCGGACGGGGGGCACCGGTATTTCGTCACCGGTGCGGACGTCGATAAAGGTGCCGTTGATTTCGAAGACACCGTCCACCCCCTCCAGCGTGGCGATGTAAAGAACCCGGGCGCCCATCAGGTTGGCAAGCTGCCTCGCTCTAATCGCGTTCAGCTCTTGATCCTCCAGGTCGTACTGCTTCAGGGCGCGCTTGAAGTCGTTTTCTTCGACGGGGGCGTGCGTGGGGAAATCCTCGAGGCGCTCACGGATCTCGTCCGCAACCTTGTCGCCGAATCTCCGGTCCAGCGCTCTGGACTCAAAAGGGATTACGAGGACGCGGTAGCGCCCACCGGGCTCCTGCGCGTATGCGTCTCGCGCCGCGGGAACAGACAGGGTTGCCATCAGCATCAAACCTGCCAGCGGCCAGAGGGCCGCAGCTCCACACCTGACAATGCCAGACTTCATGGGCTTACCCCCCACTTGGGTTACAACAGCGGGCATCCGCCC
>JBDHKT010000042.1:0-8742 GCA_039586255.1 Gemmatimonadota bacterium
TGAATGGCCTCCACTACCAATCCCTGCTGACCCATGGCGCTACACATCAAGATCCTGGCGTCGGGATCGAACTGAATGATCTCACGAACCGCATCGATCCCACCCATGTCGGGCATCACGATGTCCATGGTCACAAGGTCGGGCTTGAGCTCCTTGTACTTCTCAACAGCTTCCGCCCCGGAGGAGGCCTCACCCACGACCTCGAAGTCCGCGCCCTTGAGGATGTCAGCGATCATCGTTCGCATGAAGATCGCATCGTCTACAATCAGCACCGTGCGGCTCATGAATCGCTCCTATCTTACCGTCGACCCGAGCCGGATCGACCATTCATGGTCTCCGGCCTGATCAAAAACACGTGCGAAGATCGCAGGCACATCGAGCCGTACGTACGGCCGCGACCCGAACTGCCCCACTCCCACTGCCAGCTCTCGGGCACCGAGCGCCTCCAGCAAATCACCCTCGACATCGTGCCCGGTTACCGAGCAAGGAGCCATGCCTATCACCCGATCCACCATCAAAGCGATCCGCCGATCACCGTCGGCGAACACAACCAGCGCCGACTCCTCTCCAGGCTCCGAGTCCACACCCAAGAAAACGCCCAGTTCTCCTGCGACGATGACCTTGCCTCGTCGATTCAGGAGACCCAGCACACCCGGTACTGCGCCGGGGATCGGCGTCGCCTCCGTCAGATCCATCACCTCACGAACCTCGTCGGCGGCGGCGGCGAACAGACAGCGACCGACCTCTACAAGTAGCTGGCGCCTGGCGGAGTCCGACACCCAGTGCAACCCTCAGAGCACGTTAGTGGGAATTGGGGGAGGTTTCGCGGTGCGGCCACTCGCGGAAGTATAAGTATAATAACGACTAACGCGTCGGTCAACTTGTCCGGCGGGCCCATTGCGCGGCCTCCGCCAGATCCTCCGGCAGGGGGGCCGAGAACTCCAGCGGCTCACCCGACACGGGGTGCGCGAAAGCCAGCTCGGCCGCGTGCAAGAACTGGCGTTTCACCCGCTTCGCCAGGTCGCCCGGCCAGCGACCTTCCAGTCCCCGCTCCCAACCCGGGCCGTACTGCCGGTCGCCGACGACTGGGTGGCCGATGTGTCGCAAATGGACACGGATTTGGTGGGTTCTTCCCGTTAGAAGTCTAATCTTCAGCAAGTCAGCGGCCTTCCACCGCTCGAGCCGCTCGATCTCGGTAATCGCCGGTCGCGCGCCGGGCACCACCGCCATGCGCTTCCGATCGCGTTGGTGACGGCCGACGTCCGCTTCAACGCGCAGGGTGTCATCCTGGACGTGCCCCCAGCAGGCAGCCAGGTAGCGACGGACGATCTCACGGCGCGCCAGCGACCCGGCGAGGCGGCGGTGGATAGTCTCGTCCTTGGCGACGATGATCAGGCCCGAGGTGTCCTTGTCCAGGCGGTGCACGATCCCCGGTCGGCGCGCCCCGCCAGCCGAGGACAGTGCGCCGACATGATGCAGGAGCGCATTGACGAGAGTGCCACGGGGATGGCCGGGGGCCGGATGTACGACCATCCCGGCCGGTTTGTTCACAACGAGGAATCCCTCGTCCTCGAAGACCACATCGATAGGGATCTCTTCCGCGACCGCCAGCATCGGCTCGGGTGGAGGGACGACAACCACTATGACGTCGCCTTCCTCGGGAACGTAGCTCTTCTTGGGAATCTGGTCGGTGACGCGGACGCGACCTGCGTCAATCAACGCGGCAACCTGGGAACGGGAAAGCGGAAGCTTGTCAGCGAGATAGCGGTCGATCCTCAACCCGCTGGGCTCATCGACCTCGACGCGGTAGGTTACTAAACCTTCCCGGCCCTCAACCGGATCCACTCTTACTCTGGTCGCGACGCTGGTCTTCTGCCCAGAGCGAGGCGAGGAGCAGGATGGCCCCTATGGTGACGGCCGTATCCGCAATGTTGAAGACGGGCCAGCGGAGGTTGCCGATACCGAAGTCCAAGAAGTCGACCACACCCTCCGCGGACCGGATACGGTCAATCACGTTACCCAATGCACCGCCAGAGATCGCCCCGATCGCGAACAGCCTCAGCCGGTCATGCGCAGCCGTGTGCCGGTACATGACGAGCAGCACACCCAATGCAACGAAAGCGAGAGCGAGAAAGATGAAGCGCGAGTAAGGTCCAAGGTGAATCCCGAACGCCGCCCCCGGGTTGTGGATGTAAGTCAGGCGAAAGATATCGCCGAGGACATATATCTGATCGTAGGGAGTCAGCGTCTGCTCGACCAAGTACTTGGTCAGCATGTCGAGGGCCAGAATCGCGCCCGCCGTGCCTGCGAAGGCACCAAGCTTCCCCTTCAGCGGGGCGGCCCCCGCATATTCCTCCGGCGCGCTCACACCCTCCGCCTGCGAGTACCCGTTAGGCACCGCCGTCCTCCTCCTGCTCCTTGCACTTGATGCACAGTCGAGCGTGGGGGAGCGCGTCCAACCGCTCGTACCCCACTTCATTACCGCACTCCTGGCAAACGCCAAAGCTCTCGGGTGACTTATAAAGGCGACGCAGGGCTTCATCGATGTGATACAGCAGCCGCCCTTCCTTGCTGGCGAACAGGAACGCCTTCTCGCGTTCCATCGCGTCCGTCCCCTGATCCGCCATGTGGAAACTGTAGGCTGACAGATCACCATCCGATCCCTGGAGCGTGTCGGAGAACGATTCGTCGAACTGGGCCAGCTGCTTGACTATCTTCTCCCGCTCATTCAAGAGGCGCTCCTCGAAGTGCGCCCGATCTTTCTTGCTAAGTGGCATCTTTGCTCCTTCAGTATTCCCACAGCGCTCAAGTGACTCGGACCCCGATCATTGCCTCACCCCCTTGCAGCCGGAGTTGCTCCGTATGCTCGTATGCGTCTGCGGCTGGCGGCTCCGTACCCACTTCAACATCCACAGCCAGCACCTCACTGGCTATGTACTCACTGTGGGTTTCCGCCGCTGAGGCGACCTCGGGCGCCCCAAAGATACCCAAACGGATCCGGTCGTCCAGTTCCAGACCCGCATCGCGCCGCAACCGCTGAATCCGGTTGACAAGATCGCGGGCGATACCCTCCAACCGGAGCGCGTCGTCCAGGGCCGTGTCCAGCCCCACGGTCACTTCGCCGTCCGACTGAACAACCAGGCCCGGCCGCGGTTCCTCCACGAGAGTCGCCGCGGTTTCCGGGATCTCGACCCGCTCGCCGGAGACCTCCAAAGGCAGCGGACCCCCCTGGGCACGCCAAGCGGTCAGCTCGGGGCCGTCCAACGCCTTCAGGGCCTCCGCCACCGCTTGGGCGCGAGCTCCGAACTCGGGCCCGAGAACTGCGAAGTCCGGTTCCGCTCTGTAGGAGACGAGTTCGCCGGAATCGGCGGTGAAGGCGACCTCCTTCACATTCAGCTCATCCCGTACGTGGCCCAGCAGCTCCTCGTCCATCCCGGAGACCCGGTCGGCCGGGAGGACGGCAGACAGCCGCCTCAGCGGCTGGCGAACCCGGGTTCCTGCTACCTCGCGGGCGGCTCTGCCCAGGCGGACCAGCTGGCGGCTAGTCTCCATGGCCCGCTCCAGCTGCGAGTCCTGCCGATCGCCGGGCTCGGGATAGCGCTCGAGATGCACAGAGACCCCGTCGGTCAGCTCGCGATGGATCCAGTCGCTGATGAACGGAATCGCAGGCGCCATGAGGCGGCTGGCCGTGACGAGGACCTCCCACAGCGTACTGAAAGCCGCGTTCATCGTCTCACGAGTCGCCGCTCTCGTTCCCCAGAAGCGCGCCCGCGAGAGCCTCACGTACCAGTTCGACACGTCGTTGGTCACGAAATCGCTGACTCTGCGAATTGCGTGCGTGACGTTGTAGTTGTCCAAATCGGATCGGCAGGCAGCCACAACCGAGTCGAGTCGCGAGAGCAGCCAGCGATCCATCACGGGCCGACTGGCGACCACCTGCTGTTCGCCCGGCCTCCACTTCTCGAGGTTGGCATACATCTCGAAGAAGCGATAAGTCGCCGACAGCGTGGCGAAGAATCTGCGGCGCACTTCAGCGATCGCCTTCGAGTCATGGCGTTTCGGCAACCAGGGGTTGCTTACCGAAAGCAGGTAGTAGCGAATCGCGTCGGCACCGTATTCTCCTACCGCGTCCCACGGATCAACCACGTTGCCCCGTGACTTCGACATCTTTATGCCATCGGCGTCTTGAACCATGTCGTTGACGACCACATTCTTGTACGGCGCCGTATCGAACAAGACCGTCGAGATGGCCAGCAGCGAGTAGAACCACCCCCGCGTTTGATCCACACCTTCCGCGATGAAGTCTGCCGGGAACTGATTCTCGAACTCGTCTCCGTTCTCCATCGGATAGTGCCACTGGCCAAACGGCATGGAACCGGAGTCGAACCAGGTGTCGATGACGTCCGGGGTTCGCCGCATCGCCGCGCCGCACTCCGGGCATTCAGATTCCAGTGTGTCGATGAAGGGCTTGTGAGGGTCGAAATCCGGACCCAACTCGATGCCTGTGAACTCGGCGAGTTCGCTGTAGTTCCCGATTACCCGGATGTGAGAATGGTCCTCGTCGCAGATCCACACCGGAAGCGGCGTGCCCCAGTAGCGATCGCGCGACAGGGCCCAATCAACGTTGTTCTCGAGCCACTCCGCCATGCGGCCGCGACCAATCTCCCGCGGATGCCAGTCGACGGCAGCGTTGTTCTCCAGCAGCCGATCCTTGACCGCCGTCGTGCGCAGATACCAGGAGTCCCGCGCGTAGTAGAGGAGCGGTGTGTCGCAGCGCCAGCAAAACGGGTAACTGTGGCTGTAATCCGCAGCCTTCCAGAGCCGGCCGGACTCGTTCAGAGCCTCTACGATCTCGGGGTCGGCGTCCTTGACGAAGACGCCCGCCCACGTCGTCACCTCCGGATTGAAACACCCCTCCTCGTCAACGAGGTGGTGCATCGGGAGACCGATCTCGAGTCCGAGATCGTAGTCGTCTTGACCATACATAACCGCGGTGTGCACGATCCCGGTCCCCTCGTCGGCAGTGACGAAGTCGGCTACCGCCACGAACCATCCGTTCTCCTTGCCAACAGCGTCGGCGAGGAATGGGAACGGCGGCTCGTAGCGAAGCCCCTCCAGCTTCCCACCGGGCATCGTCTCCAGGATCTCGTGATCTTCTCCCAGCACGTCGTCGGCCAACCGCTCCGCCAAATAGAAAATCTCGTCGCCGACGCGCGCCTTCACGTAGGCGATCATCGGGCTGACAGCCAGGGCGATATTCCCCGGCAGGGTCCAGGGCGTAGTCGTCCAGGCGAGCAGGAACTCACCCGGCCGACCCTCGACAGGGAACTTGACCGTCACCGCCGGTTCCGTGACGTCCTCGTAACCGAGGGCTACTTCGTGGCTCGAGAGACCGGTCCCGCAGCGCGGGCAGAAGGGGACAACCTTATGGCCGCGGTAGAGCAGACCCTTTTCGTGGAACTGGGATAGGGCCCACCAGACGCTCTCGACGAAGTCCGACGAACAGGTGATGTAGGGGCGCGAGTAGTCGAGCCAGAAACCGATCCGGAGAGACAGCTTCTCCCAATCTTCCTTGTAAGTGAAGATGTTCTCCCGGCAAACCGCGGCGAACCGCTCGACGCCGATCTTCTCGATCTCGGGCTTACCAGAGATGCCGAGCGCCTTCTCCGCTTCGACCTCCACCGGGAGGCCGTGCGTGTCCCAGCCGGCGATGCGGGTGACCGAGTGCCCCCGCATCGTCTTGTAGCGACAGAAGGTGTCCTTGAGCGATCGCGAAAAGACGTGGTGAATCCCGGGCCGGCCGTTCGCCGTCGGCGGCCCTTCATAGAACACGAACGGCTCGCCGTCCTCGGTTATCTCGAGCGAGCGGCGGAAGGTGTCCTCTGCCTCCCAGGTCCGCAGGACGTCTTCTTCGAGCTCGGTTGGGTTCTCGGGAATCTTGCGGTAAGGCTTGTCCGTCATATCAGGCTATTGGCCCACGCGGGCCACGACGTTCTTGATCAGTAGCGTGAGCTTCGGCTCCGCCGCGCCGGCCACCTTGATGATCTCCTCGACGCTCGCCGGCTTGAGGGCGTCTGGCAGGCAGCTATCGGTTATGATCGAGATGCCCAGCACTTTCATGCCGCCGTGTAAGGCGACGATCACCTCCGGCACGGTCGACATCCCGACGACATCGGCGCCGATTATCCGCAGGAAGCGGTATTCGGCCCGCGTCTCGAGGTTGGGCCCGCTGACCGCGACATAGACGCCACGTCTCAGAGTGATCTTCTCATCCCGCGCCACATCGAGAGCGAGACGCTGCAACCCCTCGTCGTAGGGCTCCGACATGTCGGGGAAACGCGGACCCAACTCGTCGCTGTTCGGCCCGATGAGAGGGTTGTCGCCCAGCAAGTTGACATGGTCAGCGATTAGCATGAGGTCGCCCACATCCCACATCGGGTTCATGCCGCCGCAGGCGTTAGACACCACGAGAATCTCAGCACCCAGGTCTCGCATCACCCGAACCGGAAAAGCGACCTGAGGCAGCGTGTAACCCTCGTAGCGGTGGAACCGGCCCTGCATGGCCACGACAGGTTGCCCCGATAGGTGGCCAAGCAGCAGCCGGCCGCTGTGGCTCTCGACAGTGGAGATGGGAAAGTCAGGGATCTCCTCGTACGACATGCTCGTTTCCACATCGATCTCTTCCGCCAGAGCGCCGAGCCCGGTGCCCAAGATGACCGCCACTCGCGGCTTCAGCTTCGACCGAGCCCTGATGGCCTGTGACGCGGCACGGATCCGCTGCACCAGGTCGGTTGCGGCGGGAGTGGCCATCAAACCTGCTCTTCCTTATCGGGGTCGGCTACGAGCGAGGAAAGCCATTCACCCTCGGCAGGGGTCGTCGGTTCCGCCGAATTCTTCCGCCCTTCCGCATCCTCTTCCTGGGTGGGCTGCTGAGTTGGCAGAGGGCTCGCCGGCGGTGTGGCTGCCTGGCTGGACGGCACGGCCGGCACCTCGACCTCCGACTCGCCGAGCCGCGACTCCTCGACCTCGAGCTCTGAGAGATAGCGCTCGAGAAGGGTTCCGAAAGCGCGAACGAACTGGCGCCTCCGGGTGTAGAGCGCCTCGATATCACGAGCGATCTCACGGTACGACCGCTGCCCTTCCTCGATGATGCGGTCGGCCTGACTCTGTGCCTCGCGGCGCATCAGATCGGCCTCGCGATCGGCCTGCGCCTGCGCCTCAGAGCGGAGTTGCTGCGCGGTCACCAGCGCCTCGTTGAGCGCCTTCTCGCGATCGCGGTAGGACGCGACCTGTTCCTGGAGGTGTTCCGCGCGCTCGGACAACGCGACGTTCTGCTTTACGAGTTCCTCGAGGCGCTCGGCGACCATGTCGAGGAAGTCGTCGACCAGCTCGGTATCGTATCCTCGCACGGCGCGCCGGAAGTCGCCCTTCTTCTTGCGCACATCGAGTGGTGTCAGATCAATCATCGTAATCGCTCCCCAAACAACGCTGTGCCGATCCGGACCATCGTGCTGCCTTCCTCGACCGCGATCGCGAAGTCGTTGGTCATGCCCATCGATACATGCCGGCCCTCGAATCTCTCGATATCATGCCGACAGCGGTCGAAGAGCACACGCGTACGTCGGAAAGTCTCACGCAACAGTTTCTGATCGGCAGTGAACGGCGCCATCGTCATTAGTCCCTCGACCCGGATGTTCTCCAAATCGCAGATCCCAGCTATCGGGCCGAGCGCGCCATCCGCAGAGAAGCCGTACTTGGACTCCTCGCCGGAGGCGTTAACCTGAATGAGGACCGATGCTAGGCGGCCCAGCCGCTCAGCCTCCTTGTCGATGGCCACCGCGAGGCGAAGCGAATCCACCGAATGGATGAGGTCGAACACCTTCAACGCCTGGCGCACCTTGTTGCGCTGCAGATGCCCTACCAGGTGCCAGCTCAGGCCGAGGTCGCCTGTGACCTCCCACTTCGCCTGCGCCTCCTGCACGCGGTTCTCGCCGATCACCTGCAGCCCCGCATCTCGAGTCGCCAGGGTCGCTTCCAGCGGGTGACCCTTTGTCACCGCCACGACAGTGATCGAATCGGCGTCGGAGCGACCGGCACGGCCACAGGCCCGTGCGAGTTGTTCACGTAGCTCGGGCAGCGCGCGCTCAAGTCGCTCAAGATACATAATCAAGCAAACTTACGCGGCCTGCAGGGGCGAATCAAGACAAAAAGCCCGGCAGCGCCGTGGCGATGCCGGGCCAAATGCCGCGTCGAGTCCGCGGCTAAATGGGAATCTCGAACACGATCGGGAACGCCACCCACACCGGCACCCTCTTGTCCATGTTGAGGGCCGGCGTGAACTCGAACTCATACACCGCCTGCAAAGCGGCATCGTCGAGCGTAGCGTTGCCAGAACTCTCCTGCACCTGGGCGTTCTGAACGCTACCGTCCGCGTCGATGAACAGCCAGACGTACACCGTACCGCCGATCCCGGCGTCCTGTAGGATCTTCGGGTAGTGGGACATCACGATTTCCACAGCCCGCCTGCGATTCTTGATCTCGGGCCTCACCGTGTACGGTGTGAAGACCGGCCGGTCACCGATCCGGCTCGCATCGCTGGGCGGCGGCGGCAGACTCTCGACCGGGTTTTCCTCGAAGGTCGTCGGCGCGATCGTGATGTCTTCCTCGAGCTCGGTGGCGGCGACCACCGGCACGGCGGGCCGCGAGATCTGCTCGGGCGGCGGCGGGATATCCACCTCCGGC
>JBDHKT010000541.1:0-2139 GCA_039586255.1 Gemmatimonadota bacterium
CTCCTTCGGCAATCCCTACCTGCTGACCGAGTTCCCCGATGTCGGGACGTATCTGATCGCCTGGGGTGGTAGGGAAGTCTCGCAGCGGGCGGCGGCGCGGGCGCTGCTCGGAGAAGCGGCGATCACCGGTGTGCTTCCGATCTCGCTGCCACCGTATCACCGGTCTGGAGAGGGGTTGGTGCGCCGGGCGACGGTGGCTTCGGAATCGGCGAGGAGGTGACGGTTGAGCGGGACTCCGAGCGCGCTCGATCTCGCCGTCATCGTCGTCTACCTGGCGGGCGTAACGCTCTGGGGCGCCTGGCTGGGTCGAGGTCAGACCGGAGGACGCGACTACTTCCTCGGGCGCCGGTCCCTCCCCTGGGGGGCGGTCATGCTCTCGGTGGTCGCTACCGAGACGAGCACGCTGACGTTCCTGAGCATTCCCGGGGTCGCGTACCTGGGCGGCCTCGGGTTCCTTCAACTCACCTTCGGATATCTCATCGGGCGAATCGCCGTCGCGGCGGCCCTGCTGCCGGCCTATTACCGTGGCGAGCTGGCCACGGCGTACCAGCTGCTCGAGTCGCGCTTCGGGTTGGGGGCGCGACGTTTCACCTCCGGGATCTTCATGGTGACGCGCCTGCTGGCCGATTCGGTGCGCCTCTTCGCCACCGCGATCCCGCTGGCGCTTGTCACGGGCTGGCCCTACCCGGTCTCGATCGCGGTGATCGGGGCGCTGACGGTTGTCTACACGTACTTCGGTGGGATCAAGGCGGTGATCTGGGTGGACGCCGTGCAAATGGGGCTCTACCTGATCGGCGCCATAGCCGCGGCCGTCGCTCTTCAAACCCTCGTGCCGGGTGGTTGGGCTGCCGTGTTCGCTGCAGCGGGGGATGCGGGCAAGCTGGCGACCTTCGACTTCTCGTTCGATGCGAGTCTGCCGTACACGTTCTGGGCAGGCCTTTTTGGTGGAGCGTTCCTCTCGGCGGCGTCCCACGGGACGGATCAGCTGATCGTGCAGCGGTTGCTGACCTGCAAGGACCTGCGTGCGAGTCAGCGGGCGCTGGTAGCGAGCGGCTTCGCCGTCATCGTCCAGTTTGCGCTGTTCCTCGCCATCGGACTGGGGCTCTGGGCGTTGTATGGGGGGCGGACATTCGATCGGTCAGACGAGATCTTCGCTCGCTTCATCGTGGAAGAGCTGCCGCCGGGACTCACCGGCTTGCTGGTGGCGGGCATCTTCGCGGCGGCGATGTCCAGTCTGTCGTCATCGATCAATTCATTGGCCTCGGCCAGCGCTTACGATTTCTGGGCGCCGGCCCGGGGGTTGGCGGCCGACGATGTTGGCACCCTGCGGGTGGGCAGGGCCTTCACGCTATTGTGGTCGGGCCTGTTGATCGCCGGTGCTCTCCTATTCATCCCGCTGAGCAGAGGGACGACGGCGGTAGAGGTAGCGCTGGGCGTCGCCTCGCTGGTCTACGGCGGATTACTGGGCGCGTTTGCCCTGGCGCTCTTCGTGCCGGCGGCGCGTGGGCGTGACGCTGTGGTCGCTATCGCGGCCGGGGTCCTGGCGATGGTCGCGCTCTGGAGTTTCGGTCGTGCCTACGTCGCCTGGCCGTGGTACGTCTGCATCGGCACGCTACTGACGTTCGGCATCGGTCGCGTTTCGGCGGCCTTCGGTGGGCGGACATGAAATCACGAAGCGTGATAGGGATCGACGGCGGCGGCACGGCGACGCGCGCCGTAGTCCTCGACGATCAGGGCAGGGAACTGGGCCGCGGCCGGGCCGGCCCGTCCTTGACCGATCGGCCCGGCAGCCCGATCGGGATCGAGACGCTGGTGACGGCTGCCGAGCGCGCCGTTGAGCAGGCGGGTGTGACGCTTCCGGTCGCCGCGCTCTGCGCCGGGCTCGCCGGTGTGGGACGCGAAGAAGAGCGGGCCGCGGTGGAAGCGGCCCTCGCGACGCGCGGCATCGCGTCGACGTCGCGGGTCGTGACGGATGCGGAGACCGCCTTCTATGATGCCTTCGCCGATGGTCCCGGCATCCTGGTCATCTCGGGTACGGGGTCGATAGCCTGGGGCAGGGCCGAGGACGGGCGCGAGGCCCGCGTGGGAGGTTGGGGTTCGCTGATCGGCGACGAAGGGAGCGGCCACGACATCGGCCTG
>JBDHKT010000542.1:0-2896 GCA_039586255.1 Gemmatimonadota bacterium
GCCTGGTCCGAACCGCGGGTCGAAAATGAGGCTGGCGGCCGTGAACGAACGATCGATCGACTGGGCGCCAGCCCAAGCATAGCTCTTTTTTCGAACTGAGAGGCCAACAACTCGATGAACATAGAGATCGGGGCCGGGGTACCGTCCAGCATCGACACACCTCTTCTGGTCCTGCCATGGTGTCAGGATCGGGACCAGGCGGCGGAGCGACCGGCCGCCGAGCTGGACCCGGTCGACCAGCTACTCGGGCTGACGCTGACCCGGGCAGTGACCGGGGGCGATTTCGGGGCGCGTCGCGGGGAGATGTTGGTGCTGTACCGGGTGAAGGACAGCGGCCCCGATCGGGTACTGCTGGTGGGTGTAGGGGCGCGGCCCGAGCTGACGGCGGAGCGTCTGAGGCAGGCGGGCGGCCAAGCGGCGCGACGAGCGTCAGAGCTGGGAGTCACGGAGATGGTCGTATCCGTGGCCGCGGACTGGCTGGGCGGGGCGATGGACCTGGAGGCGGGGTCCCGGGCGCTGGTGGAAGGCGCGGTGTTGGGCAGCTGGCGGTTCGAGGAGCTGCGGAGCGAGCCGGCGGAGGACGACCACGGGCCGGCCTTGCAGTCGCTGACCCTGCTGGTGCCGAACGCGCAATCGAAGAGGCTGGCCAAGCGAGGAGCGGAGTTCGGCCGGGTCGTGGCCGGGGCACAGAACTACGCGCGCGAGCTGGCGATTCGTCCGGCCAACATAGTGAACCCGCGGTACCTGGCCGACGAGGCGCGCCGCCTGGGTGAGGAGCTGGGGCTGAAGGTCACGGTCCTGGATCGGGCGGCGATCAAGAAGGACGGCATGAACGCGCTACTGGCGGTAGCTGCGGGCAGTGACGATGAGCCGCGCTTCATAGCCATCGAGTACATTCCGGTGAAAGGTCAGCGGCCGCTGGCGCTGGTAGGGAAGGGTGTCACCTTCGACGCCGGTGGCCTCTCTCTGAAGACGCCGCAGGGCATGGAGACGATGAAGAACGACATGTCGGGCGCGGCGGCGGTGCTGGGTGCCCTGCGAGCCGTAGCGGAGCTCGAGCTGAAAAGCAACGTCGTCGGCCTGATCCCGGCGGTCGAGAACCTGCCGTCGGGCCACGCGATGCGCCCCGGCGACGTTATCGGCTCGCGGTCACGCAAGACGATCGAGGTCCTGAACACCGACGCCGAAGGGCGTCTGGTCCTGGCCGACGCTCTCAACTACGCCGCTCGCTTCGAGCCGCAGGCGCTCATCGACATCGCCACGCTCACCGGAGCGTGCGTAGTAGCTCTGGGAAACCAGGCGATCGGGCTCATGGGCAGCGACCAGGACCTGGTCGATGAGATCCGAGACGCCGCCGATCGCTGCGGCGAGCGTGTCTGGCAACTCCCATTGTGGGATGAATACAGGGAGCAGATGAAGTCAGAAGTCGCCGATATCAAGAACACCGGTGGTCGGCCCGCCGGCACCATCACGGCTGGCATCTTCCTGCGGGAGTTTGTGGGCTCGGTGCCGTGGGCTCACCTGGACATTGCCGGAACGGCGTGGGCTGAGAAGGCCGGTCCCTACCAGCCCGCGGGGCCCACCGGAGTGGGCGTTCGCCTGTTCACCGAGTGGGTGCGAGGCCGGGCCGGCTGATCATAGCCGCTGCCGGGTGCTACTAACGAGACTTGTCGCTGTCGCAGTCAGCCTGACCGCCCTGTGCGGCCTGACCCTGGGGATTCCGGGTCCGCTCGCCGCCCAGGACCCGGACCCGGCTACCCCGCCCGCGGCGGTGCAGGACTCCACGGCGGCCGATTCCGCGGCGGCCGACACCATGCCCGCCCCGTCCTTCCCCCTCTTTCCCGACCCTGCTTCCGAACGGCCCGGCGTCGCGCAGGATTGGGAGATGATGGACCTGCTGTCCACGGGCGCGCTGAGCTTCGCCGATCTGCTGGAGTTCACGCCGTTTCTCGACCCGCTCCGTGCCGGTTTCCTGGAAGGACCGCAATCGGTGATCTTCGCCGGGGGCGGAGGCGGCAGCTTCCGCTACACTCTGGACGGCTACGAGATTGTGCCGTTCACCAGCGCGGCTCTGGATCTCCACCTCATCTCCCTGGTCGAGCTGCAGCGTATAGCGTTGGTCCGCGAGCCCGGCGCGCATCGAAGCGGGCAACGGCGATCGTCAGACCAACCTGCTGCGCGCGTTTCTATCCTCGGGGATCGGCCGTGCCCGTGTCGCCTTCGGTTACGATCGGATCGACACCGACGGTTTCATCGAGAGCGGTGAGTCCAAGCGCGATGTGGTCTTCGCCAATCTCGCCTACCCACTGCCCTGGGGCGTATGGGGTCAGCTCGAGGTCCGAAGCACGTCGGCGGACCGGGCCCTGTTCCCCAACCCGAAGCGGACCGACTGGATCCTGCGGCTGCGGCGGCCGTTCGGGGATGGCTGGCATACTGACCTCGTGGCGGGCCACGCGAGCGCTTCCGACAGCGTCGGGGACACGTTCAGGGAGTTCGGGGCGACCCAGGTGGCGCTCCGCACGGCGCACACGTCGTCGATCTGGCGGGCCCAGCTGACGCTGCGCGCCTGGGACGGCGACGGGGTGCCCACCTTCGAGCCCGAGGCATCGCTCGAGCTGCGGGCCGGTCCCGCCTCGCTGTACGCCAGCGGGCGCTACGAGAAGTGGGACGACTTCAGTGCCGCCTCGGGCTATGCGGGGCTGGAGGTCAATCTGCCGCTCAACATCCGCCTGCTCGCCGAGGTCGAGGAGGGCGACAGGGGCCTCTTCGGCGAGAGCGTTCGCCGGCGCTATCAGTTCACCCGTTGGACGGCGGGTGGAGAGTTGACTGTGTTGGGCTGGACCGTTGGTGCGCGGGGCGGCAACTGGCGAACCGAGCCGTCGCCGGCGCTCGGGCC
>JBDHKT010000543.1:0-2132 GCA_039586255.1 Gemmatimonadota bacterium
GTTGTCGATCCGCAGCGCGGATACGGCCGACAACAGATGCTCGACCGTGCGCACCCGCACCCCATCGGCCTCCAGGACCGTCCCGCGCACCACCTCGGTAACCCGCTCGACCCGCGCCGGGACCTGCGGGGCATCCTCGAGGTCCGTCCTGCGGAAGACGATCCCATGATCCGGGGGTGCCGGGCGCAGCGTCATCTGCACCGCAGCCCCGGAATGGAGGCCGGCGCCCTCGAGCTGGGCAGTGCCTGCCAACGTCTGTTGCTTCAAGGCCAATGCCCTCCCGGCTTTGTTTCCCGGTCCACCTCAGCGGCCGCCGTCAGGCGTCGTCGTCGGTGGACAGTCGTTTCTCGATCCGTCCCACCCTGCGAATGAGCTCGGGCAGCTTCAGGAAGGCGGCGCTGGCGCGCATGACCTGGTTGAGCTGCCGGGCCGGGGATCCAAACCATGTCTCTCCGGCCGGGATGTCGTGGCTGACGCCGGCTTGGGCCGCGATCCTGGCGCCGTCGCCGACGTTCAGGTGGCCGATGATCCCGACCTGGCCGGCCATAGCCACGCCGTCGCCGACGATAGTGCTACCTGCGATGCCTACCTGCCCGACGATCATGCAGCCGCGTCCGATGGACACGTTATGCGCGATGTGCACCAGGTTGTCGATCTTGGTGCCTGCGCCGATTCGCGTCTCACCTACCGAGCCGCGATCGATGCAGGTGTTGGCGCCGATCTCAACGTCGTCTTCGAGCACGCAGCGACCCACCTGCGGGATCTTTCGATGCCGGCCCTCCTGGAAGACGTAGCCGAAACCGTCCACTCCGATCTGCGCGCCGCTGTGAATGATGCAGCGTGCCCCGACGACCGAGTCAGGATAAAGGCAGGCAAGGTCCTTGATCTCCGTGTCGGCTCCCAGCTCGCACCGCTCGCCGATCACGCAGTTGGCACCGACGCAGACCCGATCGCCGAGTTTGGCGCCTGCCCCCACGACCGCGTGGTGTCCAATGCTTACGCCCTCACCCAGCTCCACTCCCGCTCCCAGCACGGCTGTGGGCGCGATCTCGCCCTTTCGCTGGCCCTCTGGATAGAGGAGCGCCAGCGTCTCGGCCAGCGCGGCGTGAGCGTCGTCGACCCACAACAGGGCGGTGGCTGGAGGAACCTCCTCGAGCTCGCCCAGGTCGCGACCGACTATGACGGCTGTAGCGCGAGTCGCGCCAAGATACGGGAGGTATTTTCGCCGAGCAAGAAAGCTGACCTCCCCCTCGCTCGCCGCCTCGAGTGGCGCAGCCCGAAATAGCTCGCCGCCCGGATCTCCGGCCAGCTCGGCGCCGAGGTGCTCGGCAAGCTGACCCACAGTTAAACTCGTTGACATTGGGACTCCCGTAGATGCACGCATGACGCCGATGGGCGACGCTACAGCAATAGCGCCCACGGTGCCGTTTCGATACCGTGGGCGCAGGAGCCCGGGGCCTTAGGCCAGCCGGGCTCGCGACGCTAGTTCGGCGTTCCCCCCGGTGCAGCGCTCTGCGCCTGCAACCGCTGAAGGACCTGGGCGGTGATGTCCAGAGTCGTGTCGGCCGCGATCAGAGCTCCGGCCGCGGCATCGAAGATCATCGTATACTGCTCTTCTTCGCGCAGCGTGACCAGCACGTTGGAGACCGCCTCGTAGATCGGGGCGACCAGCTCCTGCTGTCGGGTCTGCGCCATGGTTTCCAGATCCGCAGTCCGCTGCTGGAAGTCCATCCGCTTCTGATTGATCTCCTGCTGACGCGCCGTGCGCGCTTCCGGCGACAGCATCACCTGCTGCTGCTCGTACTGTGTGACCATTAGCTGGAGCGAGTCGCCCATAGCTTCGACCTGAGCGTTCCAGCCCGCCATCTCGCGCTCGAACGTGGCCTGAGCCTCAGCGGCGCCGGGGGCCTGAGCGATGATCTCATTCGAGTTGATGTACGCCAGCTTGATTTCCGAGCCCTGCGGCCCGTTGAGACCGGCGTAGCCGAGCGCGGCCAGAGCCGTCGCCACCACTATCGCACTAACCTTGTACTGCACTCTTTTGCTCCCCTCTCCATATGTGGCAGGGCCGGGTATGACTCACCTCAGAATACCTGCCCGAATCTGAAGTGCAGCTTCCATCCCGGATCGGG
>JBDHKT010000544.1:0-3720 GCA_039586255.1 Gemmatimonadota bacterium
ACGCAGGCTTCAGCGAGGAGCGGGTGCTTACGGCTCGCGTATCGCTGCCCGCCTCAAAGTACACGACCCAACAAGGGCGTGCGGCCTTCTTTGCCGAGTTGGTGGACGATATCCGTCGGATACCGAGCGTCGAGAGCGCGGCAGCGATCGAGGGGATCCCTCTCAACTGGTTCCACAGTACGATAGTCACCGTTCCCGGTCGCCCGGATGAGGATTACGGGGTCGAGCGCCGGCATCTCACCTCTGGGTACTTCAGGGCGCTGGCAATACCGCTTCTAGCCGGGCGCGACGTGCGAGAAACCGACGGCGCAGATGTGCCGCGAGTGATCGTCGTGAACGAGACACTCGCGCGCCGCATCTTTCCCCGTGAGAACGCAGTCGGGAGGCACATCGCCTGGGGCGGGCCCACTCAGGCGGAGGATCTGGAGATCGTTGGAGTCGTAGGTGACGTCAGGGCGTTTGGCCTCGACCAAGACGTGCAACCGACCATGTATCTGCCGTACCGGCAGGAGGGCACACCGGAATCCATGTGTCTCGTCATCCGGACGGTCGCAGCTGACCCGCTGAGCCTGGTTCCCGACATACGGCAGGCCGTCTGGCGACTCGACGCCGATCTGCCACTTCACGAGGTAGCGGCGATGGGGCAGACCATGAGCGACTCCCTGGCCTCCCAGCGCTCCTGGCTGCTGCTCCTCAGCATCTTCGCGGGGGTCGCCCTTCTGCTCGCCGCCGTGGGGATCTACGGAGTCCTTTCATACACCGTCAGCCAACGTACCCACGAACTGGGAATCAGGATGGCGATGGGTGCAGGGAAACCGAACGTCCTGAGCCTCGTGACCCGCCAGGGGATGACGCTCGTTCTCGTGGGTGTGGTCCTGGGCACGGCCGGGGCGTTGGCCCTGACTCGCGTACTCTCCGGGTTACTCTTTGAGGTGAGTGCGAACGACCCGACGACCTTCGCCGCCGTCGTCGCGTTCATCCTCGCCGTCGCGCTGCCGGCCTGCTACCTCCCCGCTCGGCGCGCCGCCAGCGTCGACCCGATGGAAGCTCTGCGCTACGAGTAGAAACCCACCGGCCACCGACTACCGGTCACCGGCCACCGACTCCGCCCACTCCCGTGCGTTCTGGAACATCCTCAGCCAGGGAGAGGCCTCGAGCCCGCGCTTCATCTCCTCGGGCATCCAGCCCCACTGCCACTTGAGGAAGGCGCGCTCGGGATGCGGCATCATCACCAGGTGCCGGCCGTCGGGCGAGGTCAGGCCGGCGATACCGTGGGGCGAGCCGTTGGGGTTGAACGGGTAGGCTTCGGTGATACGGTCCTCGTCATCGACGAAGCGGACCGGGGCCAGCCCCTGCTCGAGGACGCGCTCGAGGATCGACCCTTCCGGGAAGAACGCGCGACCCTCGCCGTGCGCGACCCAAACACCGAGCGTCGCACCCTCCATCCCCCGCAGCATGATCGCCGGGCTCTTCTGGAACTTGAGCGCCACGAAGCGTGACTCGAACCGACCGGAAGCGTTCTGGATGAAGCGCGGCTGCTGCTCGTCGGGGATGCCCTGCCACGGCACCCAGCCGAGCAGCGCCAGCAGCTGGCAGCCGTTACAGATGCCGAGGCTGAACGTGTCGGGCCGCTCGTAGAAATCCTGGAACTGTTGCCAGAGGCCCTCACGACGCCGCGGAAGCGCCGCAGGTCGACGCGACCGGCCAGCAGATCCGACATCACCACGTCCCAGGGCTCGAAGCCCGCCGCGTAGAACGCCGACGTCATCTCGCGGTCGCCGTTGCTCCCCTCCTCGCGCAGGATGGCGACCGGGATCTTGTCCTTGCTCTCCAGGATCGCCGCCGGCGTCGGCTGCGGCGTGAACGGAACAGTGAACTTCGGACCCGTCCGCTCACGAAGGCCCAACCGCTCCTGCTCCACGCACTCCGGGTTGGCCTGCAGCCGGTCGAGCCGGAAGCTAGTCTCCTCCCAAACGTCCCGGAGGTAGCGAACATCGTCGCTCAGAACCTCACGGTCGTTGTACCGAACTGTCACAGACGCGTCGGCGCGCGTCGTTCCGATCGCCACACACGGGACATCCGCCCGCCGGAACGTCTCGAGAACGTCGGCTTCATCATCGGCGCTCACCTCGAGAACGAGTCCGAGCGCCTCGGAGAAGAGGAACGGGATGAGGCCGGCGCCGCTCGAGTCCTCGAACTCGACCTCTATGCCGCAGTTGCCGGCGAACGCCATCTCGAGAAGCGTGGTGATCAGGCCACCGTCGCTGCGATCGTGCCCGGCGGAGATCTTCGCGCCCGCGATCAGTGCCTGCACGGCGTTGAAGGCGCGCTTCAGCAGACCGGCGTCTTCCACATCCGGCGATGCATCCCCGATCTGCCCGTAGACGTGGGCCAGCGACGAACCACCCAGCCGGTGCACCCCGCCGCCCAGATCGACATACAGTATTCGTCCTTCCCCGGGCAGCTTGAGATCCGGCGTCACCGTTTTCGTGATGTCGGGACAGGTGACATAGGCCGAGACGACCAGCTCGCCCGGCGCCTTCACCGTCTCGTCCTCACCGGCCGCGCCCAGCGCATGGGCGGCCATCGAGATGCTGTCTTTGCCACCGTCCACGGCGATGCCGAGCTCCGTCATCATGTCGCTCATCGCTGCCGCGGCATCGTGTAGCGCAGCACCTTCACCCGGCAGCTTCGCCGCCCACATCCAGTTGCCCGAGCAGCGAACGTCCTCCAGCGCGCTTACCTGCACCCAGACTAGATTGGTCAGCGCCTCGCCGACACTCAGCCGCGCCATCGCCCCCATGTCCAGGAAGCCTTTGATCGGCTGCTCGCCGATGGCGGTGGCGGCGCCGGTCGTGCCGAGGTGGCTCTGCGCGATGACGGCGACGTCGGCGACCGTCACCTGGAGTGGTCCGGCGCACTGCTGCCGCGCGATGAGGCCCGTAACGCTCCGGTCGACCTTGGTAGTGAGGAAGCGCTTCGACCCCACGGACAGCAGGCGCAAAACTCGATCGAGGGCCGCTCTCACGCTGACCCCGTCGGGCAGCTTCAGCGGTTCGAGCTTCGGGGGGATACGCTCGAACTCGAACGTCTTTTGCGGCATGTCGCCCAGCACGTCCTTCAGGACCAGGTCGACCGGGGTCGAACCGTCCGTCTCGTCATGGACGACGATCTTGCCGTCGCCGGTGACACGCCCGACGAATGCATACGTGACCTTCTCCCGCTCGCAGAAGGCACGGAAGAGGTCCGCATGCTCGGGCCTCAAGAGCAGGGCATCGTTCTCCTGGTACTCGGCGCCCCAGATCTCCAGCACGGACAGCGTGTCATCGCCCAGCGGGATCTCGCGGATCCCGATCCTCGCTCCCGCCGGCTCGACTATCTCCTTCAGAACGTTGCAGTTACCGCCGGCGCCCTGGTCGTGGATACTCACGATCGGATTGCGATCGCCCAGCTCGACGCAGGCTCGGATCACGCGGTTGACCTTCTGCTCCATCTCGGCGTCGCCGCGCTGCACCGCGTTGAAGTCGAGCTCCTCGACGTTCTCGCCCTGCACCATGCTCGACGCCGCTCCACCGCCCATCCCGATCCGGTAGGCCGGCCCGCCGATCTTGACGACCCACATCTCTTTCTCGGGACCGCCCTTCTCGACATGCCGCGCGTCCATCTGGCCGATGCCGCCGGTGAACATGATCGGCTTGAGCCACTCGCGGCGTTCACCGT
>JBDHKT010000545.1:0-2130 GCA_039586255.1 Gemmatimonadota bacterium
GGGCGTGGCCAGCGCGAGCTGATCATCGGCGACCGCAGCACCGGCAAGACGGCCATCGCCGTCGATACGATCATCAACCAGAAGGGCGGCGACGTCATCTGCGTCTACGTCGGTGTCGGCCAGAAGGCGTCGACGATCGCCGCGCTGATCGACCGGTTGGAGCGCGAGGGCGCGATGGAGCACAGCATCGTCGTCGCGGCGAACGCCAGCGACCCGGCGACGCTCCAGTTCGTCGCCCCGTACTGCGGCTGCACGATGGCCGAGTACTTCATGTACAAGGAGGGTCGCCACACGCTCTGCGTCTACGACGACCTCTCCAAGCAGGCGCAGGCCTACCGCCAGCTGTCGCTCGTGCTGCGGCGGCCTCCCGGTCGTGAGGCGTACCCCGGCGACATCTTCTATAACCACTCCAGACTACTGGAGCGCGCGGCCAAGGTCACCGAAGATGAGGAGATCATCAAAGGTCACGCGGAGATCGAGAAGACAGGCGGCTCGCTCACGGCGCTGCCGATCATCGAGACGCAGGCGGGCGACGTCGCCGCCTACATTCCGACCAACGTGATCTCGATCACCGACGGTCAGATTTACCTCGAGAACGACCTCTTCTATGCCGGCGTGCGACCCGCCATGAACGTGGGGATCTCGGTATCCCGCGTCGGCGGCGCGGCTCAGCTTAGGGCGATGCGCCAGGTGGCAGGCCGCCTGCGCCTCGACCTGGCTCAGTACCGGGAGCTCGAGGCCTTCGCCCAGTTCGCCGCCGAGCTCGACACCGCTACTCAAAAGCAGCTCGCCCGCGGTGAGCGGATGGTAGAGGTGTTGAAGCAGGGTCAGTACCAGCCGCTGCCGGTCGAGCAGCAGGTGATGATCATCTATGCCGGCACGAATGGTCATCTCGATGACGTCGAGGTCGCCGACATCAAGGAGTGGGAGGCCGGGTTCCACGGCTTCATGAGGGCCAGCCACCCGGACGTGGGTAGGGCGATCCGCGCCGAGGGCCGGATCTCGGAAGAGAACGAGGAGTCGTTGAAGGCGGCGATCGAAGAGTTCAAGGAACAGTTCTTCGCCAGCAAGCGTCGCGGGACGGCGAAGCCGGCCGCCGGTCAGCCGGCGGAGGCCGAGACCGTTTCCGGGTAGGAGCGCATGTCGAAGACACGTGACATCCGGCGACGAATCCGCTCGATTCAGAGCACACGCCAGATCACGCACACCATGGAGATGGTCGCGGCGTCGAAGTTGCGCCGTGCCCAGGATCGCGTACGGGCGGCGCGACCCTATGCCGCCAAGCTAGCAGAAGTCATTTCGGGTCTCTTCGCGCCTGAGCTGGCGGAGAAGTACCCGATCCTCAGACAGCCCGAAAAGCTGCGCCGCTCGGCCCTGGTCCTGATTACGAGCAATCGCGGATTGGCTGGCGGCTTCAACGTCAACCTGATTCGGAAGGCGCGCGGCGTTCTCGGCGAGCTCCGTGATGACGGGGTCGATGTCGAGTTCCACGTAATCGGAAGAAAAGCGATCAGCTTCTTCCGGTTCCGACGTGAACCGATGGCGTCGAGACGACAGGACATCACGGATCGGCCGAGCATGGAGGATGCACGCTCGATCATCGATCCGCTCATCCCGCGCTTCGAGTCGGGCGAGCTCGATGCGATCGATGTCATATACGCGCACTTCAAAAACGCACTTTCAACGCCGCCGACCCGGATGCGTGTGCTCCCGGTCAGCCCGCCCGACGACCGGCGAGGTGCGCGTGCCTACAACTACTTGTTCGAGCCGTCCGCCGAGGAAATCCTCACTACCGTCCTGCCACTTTACGTCCGCAACTCGGTCTACCGCGCGCTGGTCGAGTCGGCGGCAGCAGAGCAGGGGGCGCGAATGACGGCGATGAAAAACGCAACCGACAACGCCGACGATTTGATCAAGACACTGACGCTTCAGTACAACAAGGCGCGCCAGGCGCAGATCACCCAGGAGCTCACAGAGATCACCGGTGGCTCCGAGGCGTTGAGAGGCTAGTAGAAAAACGAAGCGAGCGACAATGGCTGACAACATAGGTAAGGTAGTACAGGTCATCGGACCGGTCGTCGACATCGAGTTCGAGCCCGAGAAACTGCCCGAGATACACACTGCGGTACG
>JBDHKT010000546.1:0-2126 GCA_039586255.1 Gemmatimonadota bacterium
GTTGGGACTCATCACGCTGAGGCAGGTTAAGGAGATCGATCGGGACAAGTGGCCCACGACGCAGGTGAGCAGCGTGATGACGCAGATCTGCGAGGCGGTAACGGTTCGCCCGGAAGACTCGCTGGCCCAGGTGCTGACCAAGCTCGAGAAAGCCGGTGTAGGACGCGCACTCAACGTCGAAGACGGACGCCTGGAGGGCCTGATATCGAACGCGGACGTGGCGGCGTGGCTGGATAGGTACCAGCAAATGCACTGATATTGAGAACGCCCTAACGGAGGCTCGGTGTCGGCCAGCAAGATAAGGCAAGAGTCTGCAACCGCTTTGAAGAGACGCGCCGGCCGGATCGTCGAGCGACTGGCTGAGGCTCACCCGGCCAGGATCGAGCTCGAGTTTGGCAACCCGCTGGAGCTGGCCGTCGCTACCATCCTCTCGGCCCAGTGTACCGACGCGCGTGTAAACGAGGTCACGAAGGACCTGTTCAAGAAATACCGGACGGCGGAAGACTACGCCGACGCGGATCCCGACGTGTTCCAGGAAGAGATCCGGTCGACGGGGTTCTTTCGGAATAAGACGCGCTCGGTGATCTCCTTCGCTCGCTCGTTGGTCGAAGTGCACGGCGGAGTCGTCCCCGGTACGATGGACGAGCTGGTGCGGCTCGCCGGGATCGGTCGCAAGACGGCAAACGTGATCCTCGGCTCGGGCTTCCGGGTGAACGAGGGGATCGCCGTAGACACGCACGTGAAACGAGTCTCGCAGCGCCTCGGGCTCAGCGACCAGGACGACCCCGACAAGATCGAACGAGACCTGATGAAGTTGGTCCCGCAGGACGGGTGGACCGAGTTTTCGCTGCGCATGATCCAGCACGGGCGATACAGGTGCAGCGCGCGAAGACCGACGTGCGATGGCTGTCCGGTCGAGGATCTATGCCCGAGTGCTGGAAATGTTTAGACTCAATATCCAATATCTGACACTCATTGGCGGAGCTGTGCAATGGAGCTGAATCGCGCCGAG
Source organism: Gemmatimonadota bacterium (assembly GCA_039586255.1). GTDB lineage: Bacteria > Gemmatimonadota > Gemmatimonadetes > Palauibacterales > KS3-K002. Next base: position 1,013 of record JBDHKT010000546.1, read on the forward strand.
GCGTTGTCTTTGATGCATGAGTACACGCAAAACGAGAACCTGCGCCGGCACATGTATGCGGTGGAGGCGGCGATGCGTGTCTACGCCCGCAAGTTCGGCGAGCACGAGGAACTGTGGGGCATTACCGGTCTGCTGCACGACTTCGACTACGAGCGCTGGCCGAACGACGAGCGCAAGTCCGACGACGAGCACCCGAGCACTGGCGTCAAGATCCTGCGGGAGAACGGCTATCCCGACGAGATCCTGCAGGCGATCCTCGGGCACGCCGACCATACCGGCGTACCTCGCGAGACCTTGATGGCCAAGACGCTTTTCGCCGTCGACGAGCTCACCGGGTTCCTTACCGCCTGTGCGCTCGTGCGGCCCGAAGGCATCAACGGTATGAAGGTGAAGTCGGTGAAGAAGAAGTTCAAAGACGCGAGCTTCGCCCGGGGCGTGAACCGTGATGATGTGAACAAAGGCATTGAGGAGTTGGGTGTCGAATTCTCGGAACACGTGCAGCTGGTTATCGAAGCGATGACAGAGATCCAGGACGAGCTGGGTCTGAGAGGGAGCGGGTCCGGCTGAGGCCCGCCACTGAAACGATGGCTATAAAGACGATCATCGAGCCTTTCAGGATCAAGGCGGTCGAGCCGATCCGGATGACCACGCGCGCCGAGCGCCTGGCCAAGATCCGGGAAGCGTCCTACAACGTTTTCCGCCTGCGTGCCGACGATGTTTTGATAGACCTGCTCACCGATAGCGGTACGGGCGCGATGAGCTCGAATCAGTGGGCTGCCGTTATGCGAGGTGACGAGTCGTATGCCGGGAGCCCGTCGTTCTACCGATTCGAGGAGTCGGTGAAGCGACTTTTCCCGTTCAAGCACATCATCCCGACGCACCAGGGGCGAGCGGCCGAACGCATACTGTTCAACGTCACCTGCAAGCCCGGCCAGATCGTTCCGAACAACACACACTTCGACACGACCCGCGCCAACATCGCATACCGGGGTGCCACCGCCCTCGATCTGCCGTGTGCGGAATCGCACGATACCGCCACACCGCACCCGTTCAAGGGCAACATGGATCTGGATGCGCTAAAGGAAGTGCTCGATCGGGAGGGCCCCGGGAAGGT
>JBDHKT010000547.1:0-2126 GCA_039586255.1 Gemmatimonadota bacterium
AGGCTGCGTATTGATCGACGTCGTAGCGCTCATGGTCCACTCCCAGTAGCGCCCGCGGGCCATCGCGGCTGAACGCCGTGATGTTGCCATCGGCGTCCCGCTCGAGGATGAGCGGCGGCAGCCCCAGCCAGACGATCTTGCCTCCGGAATCGAGGTAGCGTCTGGCCAACACCGTATCCGACGGGACGGCCGCGACGGTTGCCGGAAGGTCGTCCATCGCGAACACGACCACGCTACGGCCGCTTTCCCCGTTAGATGCCTCCATGAACCGCGCGAGTTGGAATCGGTCGAGCAGCTCGTAACCCCGGGCCTGGAAGTAGTCGCGCACGCCCTCATGGCCGGCGAACGTGTTCCAGCCCGTACGCTCGCCGTCCCAGTAGACCGCGCGCCGCGGCGCCGGTCCCTCCTCGAGCCCAATCGCATAGACGGATCCGTCATCGCAGCCGAAGTACGCGCGGTCCTCGTGGACGACCGGGGACGACATGACGGCGCCGCCGAACCTCAGCTCCCAGCTCAGGATTCCGCTGGCCGCGTCCAGGGCGACGAACCGTCCGGAGTGGATCCCGAAATAGACGACACCTCCCGACACGGCCGGCGAGCTGAAGACGCGGTCGCCGGTCTCGAACCTCCAGATCTCCTCACCTGTCTCCACACTCATCGCGTGCAGGAAGAGTCCGTCCGAGGTCCCGACGATCGCCGCACCTTCATAGGTCGCCGCCGACGAGATGACCCAGGGTGTGGAGTGGTCGAAGCGCCAGCGAAGCTCACCGGTCGACGCATCCACGGCGTAGAACTTCCCGTCGCGCGAGCCAAAGAAGACCGTGCCGCCGGCCAGCGCGGGTGACGATTGTATCGTTTTGCGGTCGAAACCGAACTCGGCCGAAGCGAACGAAGCGCCTTCGGTCTCGAAACGCCACTCGACGTTCCCGCTTTCCAAGTCGATCGCGTAGAGAAAGCCGTCCGCGCTTCCTATATAAGCAACGCCGTTCGCGATCGCCGGCGACGACCGGACCCGGCCGCCCGTCGCCGCTCGCCAGCGCTCGGTTCCGGTCGCGGCGTCGAACGCGTAGACGTTGCCGTCCCCCGAGCCTACGACAATCAGCTCACCGGCGATCGCCGGCGACGACGTGAAGTAGTCCCAACCCTCGTGACCCCAGTCCCAGGGGTGGTCGGCCCCCGTCTCGACACGCCAGCGCTCGCGTCCTGTGCGAACGTCCAACGCGTAGAACGCGTTCGAGCGGTCCCCGAAGTAGACGAGGCCACCGTGCACGGCGGCGGACGAGTGCACGGCAGCGCCCGCCTCGAAACGCCAGCGCTCCTCCCCGCTCTCCCGGTCGATAGCGTAGAACCACCCGTCACCACTACCCACCAGAATCAGATCGCCGTCGACCAGCGGAGACCCCCGAACCGGGCCGCCGGTCTGGAAAGCCCACTCCACCTGCCCATGCCCCGAGGCATACGAGCCCGGATACACGCCGGCGTGGGCCGGACCGCCCCGGAACATCCCGTCCGGGCCAGGGGCGGGCGGTTCGCTGCACGCCGCAACCGCGAGCAGCGCAAAGCCTGTCAGTAGACTCTTCAGAGCGGTACCGAATGGTGTCCGGGTCGTAGTCGGCTCGTACATGGTGTTCTCCGGTCTGTGTGTGCAATTCCGGGCAAGATAGCACTCCCGTCGCGCGACCGGCGAACGGATGCTAGATATCCGTTGCGCCCGGCCCAGATACCAGAGACGGAGTGTCCGACGATGAAGATCACCAGGATCGCCGCCTACCAGGTCGACCTGCCACTGCACGAGGGCAGCTACAAGTGGTCCGGCGGCAAGTCGGTGGAGGTGTTCGACAGCACGGTCGTCCGCGTCGAGACCGATGAAGGAGTCGTCGGCCACGGCGAGGTGTGCCCGCTGGGTCCGTTCTACCTGCCGGCCTATGCGACGGGGGCGCGGACCGGCATCGCCGAGCTCGCGCCGCACCTGCTGGGCGCGGACCCGACGCAGCTCGAGCGACTGAACCGGCTGATGGACGCCGCACTGCTGGGCCACCCGTACGTCAAGTCGGCGATCGACATGGCGTGCTGGGACATCTTAGGCAAGGTCGCCGGGTTACCCATCTGCACGCTGCTGGGCGGCC
>JBDHKT010000548.1:0-2122 GCA_039586255.1 Gemmatimonadota bacterium
GCGCGCCGAGCCGATGATCGCGGCCTTGCGCGGCGGGATCTCCAGGTCCTCGATCCCGATCGCCGTGCCGCCGACGGTTGCGTGCCTGAAGCCGAGGTCCTTGAGGTCGTCCAGGAAGCCGGTGGTACGCTTGAGTCCGACCTGGCGGTAGCAGCTGAACACGAGGTCGGAGAGCGCCCCCTTGTTGATGGCGTGATTCACGAACCCGAGTTCGGCGGGGATGATGTCATTGAAGAGAGCGCGACCGACCGTTGTCTCGTTCCACTTGCCCTCGTGGCGGAAGCGAATGGGCGCGTGGTAGTCGAGCGCGCCGTCCGGCCTGGTGAAGCAGCCGTTTGCCAGCGCCAGCTCGACCTCGTGGATCGTCGAGCAGCGCGGCGCCTTCTCGATCCGCTGTTCGAAGTCGTCGGGCAGTTTGTTAAGGTAGTGGATGCCGAGCACCATGTCCTGGCTCGGCGTCGCGATCGGCTTGCCGTCCGACGGCTTCAGGACGTTGTTCGACGACAGCATGAGGACGCGGCACTCGATCTGCGCCTCGAAGGAAAGTGGTACGTGCACCGCCATCTGGTCACCGTCGAAGTCGGCGTTGAACGCCGCGCAAACCAGGGGGTGGATGCGGATCGCCTTCCCCTCGACGAGGACCGGCTCGAAGGCCTGGATGCCCAGTCGATGTAGGGTCGGCGCCCGGTTAAGCAGCACGGGATGGTCCTTGATGATGTCCTCGAGGACCTCATAGACCCGCGGATCGTCGCCGCGCTCGACGATCTTCTTGGCGCGCTTGACCGTCTCGGCCTCACCGCGCCGCTCGAGCTCGTGGATGATGAACGGGCGGAAAAGCTCCACCGCCATCACCTTGGGCAGGCCGCACTGATGCAGCTTGAGCTCCGGCCCCACGACGATCACCGAGCGGCCGGAGTAGTCGACTCGCTTGCCGAGCAAGTTCTGGCGGAAGCGGCCCTGCTTGCCCTTGAGCATGTCTGAGAGGGCCTTGAGCGGCCGCTTGCCGCGCCCGCGGATCGCCTTACCGCGACGTCCGTTGTCGAACAGGGCGTCGACCGCCTCCTGCAACATCCGCTTCTCGTTCCGCAGGATGACCTCGGGTGCCCTCATCTCCATCAGCTTCTTCAACCGGTTGTTGCGGTTGATGACGCGCCGATAGAGGTCGTTGAGGTCGGAGGTCGCGAAGCGGCCGCCGTCGAGCGGCACCAGGGGGCGCAGGTCGGGCGGTAGCACCGGGATGACGTCCATCACCATCCACTCCGGATGGTTGCGGCGCTCCGGGTCGTCATCGCTGTTGCGGAAGGCGTCCACCACCTTCAGTCGCTTGAGGTGCTGCTTCTTGCGGTGCTGGCTGGTCTCGGTCGAGACCTTGCGGCGGAGGTCCTTGGCGACATCGTCTACCTCGACCTGCTTGAGAAGCTGGCGTACGCCCTCGGCACCTATCTCGGCGTTGAATTCGCCGTCGCCGTCTTCCTTGGCTTGCACTTTGAGCTCGAAGTATTCCTCCTCATCGAGCAGCTGCTTAGCCTTGACCTTCTGCTTACCCGGTTTCACCACCACGTAGTTCGCGTAGTAGATGATCTTTTCCAGATCGCGCAGCGTCATGCCGAGCAGGTAGCCCATCTGAGACGGCAGCGTTTTGAAGAACCAGATGTGCGCTACCGGGACTGCGAGCTCGATGTGCCCCATCCGCTCGCGGCGCACCTTGGAAAGCGTCACTTCCACGCCACACTTGTCGCAGATGTGCCCGCGGTAGCGAATGCGCTTGAACTTTCCGCAGTGGCACTCCCAGTCCTTGACCGGGCCGAAGATGCGCTCGCAGAACAGACCATCCCTCTCCGGCTTGAACGACCGGTAGTTGATGGTCTCCGGCTTCGTCACCTCGCCATAGCTCATCGACCTGATCTGTTCCGGCGAAGCGATCTTCAGCTGGATGAAGTCGAACTCCGTAGGACGATTCTCGCGGTGCCTTGGGAAGTCGATCATGTCTATCCTCTAGAGTCCAGGGCTCTCTTAGATCCCTCGGCTACTTTCACCGAGCTCTACGCTGAGACCCAGCGCCTGCAGCTCCTTAACCAACACGTTGAAGCTTTCGGGAATGCCGGGGTCGGGCAGGTTGTCG
>JBDHKT010000549.1:0-2121 GCA_039586255.1 Gemmatimonadota bacterium
CGTAGCCCTGCTCGAGGCGGGTCGTGAGCCGGACCTCACCTTCCCCCTCGATGGCGGTGGCCGCGTTGTCGAGGAGATCCTCGAACACCTCGCTGAGACCTGCCGGGTGGCCGATGACTTTGGGCAGCTCGGCATACTCCTTGACCACTCGTATCCGGGTGCCCCAGTCACTCGATAGCACGCTCACCGCATCATTGAGAAGGGCATTGACGTCCACGGGGCGCCGTTCGGCCGAGTCGACATCCAGATGGATGAGTCGCTCGAAGCGAGCCACGAGGCGCGAGATTCGTCCGAGGGCCTCGCGCGACATCCCGGCCGCTTCCTTGGCATCGGCGAGCAGACGCGCTACCGCTTCCGGATCCTCGCGCACCCTGGCGATCTCGCCCAGCAACCGCTCCATCATCTGACTGCTCGCCGCCAGCACCGAAAGCGGGTTGTTCAGTTCGTGGCTCAGGGCCGCGGCGAGTCGACCCTGCGACCCAGAACGTCTCGACGCCGGGAGGTCCACAGCCGGCCGGCGCAGGGTACCGGGATCGAGCATCCAGCACACCGTCCAGATCGCGCCGCCTTCTGTACTCTCGCTCCCCGGCCTTCTGCGCAGGCAGAGCACCCCGCACCCGGGGAAGGAGAAGACCTCACCGCCCGCGTCGCCTGACACGAGGCGCGAGGCCAGGCGGTCGAGATGAGGCAGGTGGCCCACCAGCACGAGATCCGTGGTGGCCCGGGAAAGTGACTGGGCAAGCTCCTCAACATCAGCCTGCGGCTCGAGGTTCGGTACCTGGGTGACCGGCGCGATTATGCCGCCGCCTGCGGCAAGAATCTCCGCCGTCTGGCGGGCACGCAGCTTCGTGCTGTGGTGGATGCCGCCGACCGAGAGACCGCACCCACCCAGAAGAGCGGCCACGCGGCGCGCCGTCTCCGAACCGGCCTCGGTAAGTGGCCGCTCCGGGTCCTGTTCCTTGGGCCCAGCTTCGCCGTGGCGAACCAGGTAGAGGTACACAGCCGCTCCTCGCAGGGGACCCTCCCATACTGGCCGAGAAAAGGGCAAGATACCGCGGAGCGGGCGGCGTGTCGACGCCTGAGCCCGACCCCGGCGGTAACCTTGTTTTTGCGCGGTCCGCGGCTCAGATTCCGCCTCCCAACCAGCCAACATCGTCGCCGTGAGATGAACGGATTAGTGCTGTCGGGCGGCGGCGCGCGCGCCGCCTACCAAGTAGGTGTGCTCTCCTACATCGCCGAGAAGGCGCCCGAGGTGAGTTTCCCCATCATCATCGGCGTCTCGGCAGGCGCGATCAATGCCGCGTTCCTGGCCGGGCATCGTGGGACCCCGACGGAGAATCTCCAATCGCTCTCCAACTGCTGGACGAGCCTCACCACCGAGCGCGTGTTCGACACCGACCTGGGCGCCCTGGGGCTGAGTGGGGCCCGCTGGTTCTGGACGCTCGGCGGGGGCGGCACGTCGCTGGGACCGCGCGTGAAAGGTCTGCTGGACACGACACCGTTGAAAGAGTTCCTCGAGGAGCAGCTTCGCGTCGAAGGAATCGAGATGAACGTCGCGGAGGGACGGCTACGTGCCCTCGGGCTCACGGCGACCCGCTACGCCACAGGCCAGACCGTCACGTTCGTGCAGGGCGGCGAAGACGTGCCCACCTGGGAGCGCGTTCGCCGTTGTGGCCTCCCGGCCAAGATCACCGTCGATCACGTGATGGCCTCTGGATCGATTCCACTCGTCTTCCCAGCCATACCGATCGATGGTGCGTACTACGGCGATGGCAGCATCCGACAGGCAACGCCGCTGGCGCCCGCCATACACCTGGGCGCCGAACGCCTGCTCGCCATCGCGACTCGCTACAGCCCGACGCTGGAAGAGGTCAGAGCACGGGTCACCACCGGCTATCCACCGCCGGCGCAGATCATCAGCGCGATGTTCAACAGCATCTTCCTCGATGCGCTGGAGGGCGATGCCGAGCGCCTCGAGCGCATCAACCGCCTGATCGAAGCGCTGCCGCCGGGGACCCCGAGCCCGGACGGGCTGAAACCTATCGAGCTGTTCGTCGTTCGACCGTCGCGCGATCTCGGTGCGCTGGCCGAGGACTACAAGGGCAAGCTCCCGCGTTCCCT
>JBDHKT010000550.1:0-2119 GCA_039586255.1 Gemmatimonadota bacterium
GAGGAACGCCATCGCGGTGGCGACGGGCCGGCGGATCGACAGGTCGGGTAGCGCCATCAGCGACTCGGTCTATTGCGGTATGACGATGGGACGGCCCACCGCAGCCTGCAGACGGGCCAACGTCTTCATGAACTCGTAGCGCGCAATGATCAGACCTTGCTCGGTCTGCGTCGCCTGCGAGGTCGCCTGCTGAAGTTCTATATAGGAGGCGGCGCCGATCCGGTAGCGCTCGGTGGTGAGCCGGACCGACTCCCGCGCCAGATCAACGTTGCGCTCCTGGAGCCGAACCGACCGGTATCCGGTAACGAGGGCGTCGTATTGGTTACGTACCTCTTTTTCGACGTTGAGCAGGCTCGCGAACTTGTCGTGTCGCGCCTGCTGGAGCTGCGAGGAGGCTTGCGCGTTTCGCACCTTCCTGTCGAAGCCGCTGAACAAGGGCCAACTGAAGCTGAAGCTCAGACTCTGGCCGGTGTTCCTCGGGTTGAACCTGAACAGGTCGCCCTCGGCGCCGGCGTTTTCCGAGCGGCTCAGGCCGAGCGAGATATCTATGCTCGGGAGCCACGTGCCGCGCGCCGACCAGCGGCTGCGGTTGCGGGCGTCTATGTCGGCATCGCGACGCGCCAGCTCCGGGTTCGACTCGCGAGCCGCCTCGACCAGCTGGTCGGCCAAGAACACCGTCGGATCGAAGACGACCGCCGTGTCGCGCAGCTCGTAGGTGATCTCCTCCTCCAAGCCGATGGTCACCGAGAGCTCGCGCCGCGCCGCCTCAGCGGCCTGCTCGGCCCGCAGCACCTCCAGCTCCTGCCTGCCCACCTCGATCTCGGCCTGCAGCACGGCGGCCTGACCCACCGCGGCGATGCGGAAGCGCGCTTGAGTCAGCTCCAGGTCGCGGCGCCGGGCGTCCAGCAGCACACGGGCGAGGCGCTCCAGCTCCTGCTGCTTCAGCGCCTCGAAGAACTGGGTCTCCATCGTCGACTGCAGCTGGACGAGCGTGGCGACCGCCGCCAGATCGGCGGCGCGGGCCTCGGCGTTGGCGGCGCCGATGTTGAAGATGTTGCTGCCACCGTCGAAGACCCGCCAGTTGAAATTCAGACTTTGCCTGGCGGACTTCGAGATGTCGGTGATGGGATCCTCGAGCTCCTGCACCACACCGGTCGGATCGAGGAACGTCTTGGTGGTGAACTCGTTCCTCCCGAAGGACGCAGACAGCGAGGCCGAGGGTATGATCGCACCCCAGGCTCTCCAGACGCCCTGGCCGGCGGCGTCCGCCGAGGCCAGCGCCGAACGGTACTGTGGACTGCTACCCTCGAGCAGCCGGCGCGCACCGGAGAGCGTGAGCACCGTGTCCGTGGCCTGGCCGTTCAGCGGCCCGGCGCTGGAAAGGACGGCCACGATAAGCGGCAGCGCCCGCTCAGCCCCGCGCCTCAGCCACATCCTCCACGATCCTGACGCGCGCATCGTGTATGAGCGTGTAGTGCCCGTCGGTGAGCACCATCTGACCGGGTTCGAGCATGGTCGTACCCTCACCCGGAACGATCTCGACGAACTCCTCATTCTCGAGCCCCGTAGTCACATAGGTCCACTTCGCCAGCCCCTGCGATGAATTGCCTTCCGGCTCGAACAGGAAGACCAGCGTGCGATTGTCGCGCTCGAGGATCGAGCCTCGCGGCACCATCGTCCGATTCGCGAAGAGCCGCGCGGCGATCCTGACCCGCGCGTACATGCCCGGCTTCACCGCGCCGTCCGGGTTGGGCAACATCACCGTTACCCGTGCGGTGCGCGTTCGTGGGTCGACGATCGGATTGATGGAAACGACCCGGCCGGTCAATACCGCGTCCGGAAAAGCCGAGAGCGTGACCCGCGCCTCACGACCTTCCTCGAGATAGGGTACCTCGGTTTCCAGCACCTGCACCCCGATCTTGATCCGGCTCAGGTCGACGATCTCGGCGATCGAGTCGCGCTGGCTCAACCGATCGCCCTGCACGATCGCCAGATTGGCGACAGCTCCCGCGAACGGCGCTTTCACCGTGGCGCGCTCGACGTTGAGCTCCGCCTCGCGCACACCGACCTCGGCGGCAGCCAGCCCGCTCCGGGCGCGCGCCAGGCGGCGGCGCTCGGT
>JBDHKT010000043.1:0-9805 GCA_039586255.1 Gemmatimonadota bacterium
TCGCAGCATCGCTGTACCGCCGCGCTTGTCGCGCGACCGGTGCCGCCGAGGGCAAGGGTCGCTTCGTCGAGTTGGAGGCCGATGGCGGCCGCATCATGATCGCCGGCAAGAATGACCTGGCCATTATGGCGGTTCTCCAGCGGCGGGCGAACGCGGGCCAAGTGCGGGTGGCAGTGCAGCGGGCCGCTGATGATCTGGCGGCGATGGAGGGGCAGGCGTAGATGGAGCGCCTGGAAATCAAGCAGATACAGGATGCCTTCGATGAGCCGCTGGGAAAGTTCGTGCGCGAGTCGGGCGTGAGGTTGGCCGTGCTGATCAATCGCAGCGGCCAGGTCCTTGCGCAGCACGGCTTCGACAAGGTCTTTGACCTCGTCGGCGTCGCATCGCTCGCCGCCGGTATTAACGCATCGAGCCGCGCCCTCGCGAAACAGCTCGGCGAGGAGCAATTCGAACATCTGCACCATGCAGGACGGGCGCGGCAGCTGTTTCTCGGCCATTTCGACTCGGCCGCGGGACAACTCATGCTCATAGCGGTGTTCGACGATCGCTCTTCTATAGGTCTGGTCCGATTGTTCTTCGAGCAGTTCGTAGGCGGCATTCGTCGATTACCATCCATGGATGCATCGCGTACGACGGTCAGCGCAGCGGAGTTCGAAGCGGAGCTCGAGACGAGCCTCGACAGGTTCTTTCAAGATTTGATAGGCGGCTGACGATGTCCCTCGTGAACTACGCAACACGAGAGATAACGTGCAAGATCGTTTACTATGGCCCCGGACGGTCTGGTAAGACGACCAACTTGCAGTACATCCATAGTCGTGTCCCCTGGGACCGAAAGGGCGAGATGGTCTCGCTCGCAACGGAAGCGGACAGGACTCTCTTCTTCGACTTCCTACCGCTGGAGCTCGGCCAAATCTCCGGGTTCACGACGCGCTTCCAGCTGTACACCGTGCCGGGTCAAGTCTACTACAACGCGACGCGCAGGCTCGTTCTACAGGGAGCCGACGGAGTCGTCTTTGTCGCCGACAGCCAGAAAACGCAGATCGATGGGAATATCGAATCGTTCCGCAACTTACACGAGAACCTCCTCGAGCACGGGATCGACATCCGTGATATCCCGGTGGTGATACAGTACAACAAGCGCGACCTTCCCAACGTCTTCACCATCGAGCAACTGGAGGAGGAACTGAACTTCAGGAATGTGCCGAGTCATCCGGCGTCGGCCCTCCTAGGGGAGGGTGTGTTTGATACCTTGAGGTCGGCGAGCGAGGGCGTTCTGAAGAAGCTGGCGAGGAAGCTCGAGGTCTCGGCCACGGACACGATGGGAGAGCCACGGTGAGCACTGCCATCGATCCGTCACTGACCTTCGATAACTTCGTGGTTGGGCAGGAGAATAGCCTGGCATGTGAGGCCGCCCGCACCGCTTCCGAGTCGCCGGGCTCGGCCTACAACCCGCTGTTCATCTACAGCGACACGGGTCTCGGCAAGACCCATCTGCTGATCGCACTCGCCAATCGTGCCAAGGAGGTTCAGCCGGAGTTGGAGGTCGTTTATACGCCGCTCGAGCAACTCATGCGGGCGCTGTCCAGTACCGACGACTCCGACTCGTTTTACAGGGATGCGGATGTCCTGCTCATCGACGACCTGCAGTTCATCGGTCACCACAGCCAGGGCCACCAGATACTCTTCCATCTCCTAGACCATCTGCTGATGACGGGTAAGCAGGTGGCGCTTGCCTGCGACCGACCGCCGTTGGAGCTGGGAGAGCTCGATGACCGCCTGCTGTCTCGTTTCAGTGGTGGGCTTGTCGTCGACATCGGGCGGCCGACACTAGAGACACGGCGGGCGATCCTCGAGCTTCGTCTGTCTTCAATTGGTGAGGACCTCAGATCTGAAGTCGTCGAGGCGATCGCGCGCCGCGCGATCGAAAACGTTCGCCAGTTGAAGGGGGCGCTGAACAGGGTGCTGGCGGCGCAGAAGTCGGAGGGACGCGAGGTCGAGGCCGACGAGGTGGATCGCCTGCTCGCAGATGTCGTCTCGGACGCCGATATGCCGTGGCTCGCGGAAGCCACCGGGCGTACGAGAGCCGAGTTCGAAGATTTTCTCACCGACGTCTCCAGCGCGGTTGAGGAGGCGCTCGGCTCTCCGAAGTGGCGTGAAGATCTCGCGCGGGCGATCCTGAGGTGGGAGGGCGAAGGATATGTTACGAGCCGGTTCGAGTCTTATCTCGAAGGCGACGAGACCGTCGACGCCGAGCAGGTGGTTGCCGCCTACGAGCGTGATGTCGCTACGCTGAAATCGATCGAGGAAGAGCTGAAACGGATAGACGCTGAGGTCCCGGAGGGTCTGTCCCTGCGGGACCCAGAGCGAATCGAGCAGGCTCGCCAGCTGCTGGAAGACGCGCGCCGCACCAACTTGGCCGTCGACGATTTCTTCTTCGACAAGGAGAAGGTCGTTTGGGATTGGCCGGTCATAGAGGAGCAGCTCATGGAGGGTTGGAGCGATGGCCATTAAGGGCAGCCTTAAAGAAGCTAGCCTGCCCGATGTCCTCCAGCTCCTTACCATGGGAGGCAAGACGGGCTGTTTGTCGGTTACTGACCGGCAGAGTTTCGGCTACATCTACTTCGAGGAAGGTCGGATCATTTACGCCTCACTCCTCAACAGGCGCGATCGAATCGGGGACATCCTCGTTCGCGAGGCCGTGATTACCCGTGAGCAGTTGGACGCAGCGATCGAGGAGCAGAGTAGCGCCCGCGATGGCCGGCGGCTGGGCGAGATCCTGAAGGACAGCGGGTATATCGAGCAGGCCACGCTGCATAAGTGGGTGCGCTATCAGATCGAGGAGGCGGTATACCACCTGTTCACCTGGAGCCAGGGCACCTTCTACTTCGAGCCGGGCCAGCGCCCCGAGCGGGAACAGATATTGGTCTCGATCGACCCCGAAAGCCTGCTCCTCGAGGGAGCTCGACGAGTGGACGAGTGGAGCCAGATAGAAAAGAAGGTCTCCTCGCTGGAGCTGGTTTTTTCACTGCACCCTGAGCGGTCGGCAGCGATGTCGTCGCTCAACTTCACCGACGAACAACAGAAGATTCTCCCATTCCTCGATGGTAAGCACAGCGGCTGGGACGTCATAGAGGAGACGGCGCTGGGTGAGTTCGAGGTGGGGAAGGCGCTTTTCGGTCTGGTCACGGCGGGACTGGTGCGCAGGGTTGGCAAGCGCGAGCGGAAGTCTCCCAGGGCCGAGGCTCGGGCCAGGGTGGATGAGCACCGTAACCTGGGTGTGGCTTTCTACAGGACCGGGATGTACGACGAGGCGGTGCGCGAGTTGAGGCAGGTGCTCGAACTCGAGCCCGAGGCTCTGGATGCAGAGTTCTTTCTCGGGCTCGTGTCGCTTCGCCGCGGCGACCTCGAGGCGGCCGAGAAGAAGTTCACCGAGATCATGGAACGCGGTGCGGTCCAACCCGCGGTATACAACGACCTGGCGCTCGTGCTGGCCGGCCAGGGCAAGCTCGTACAGGCGGCGGCGTTGCTCGACGAGGGGCTGGAAAGAACGAAAGCGCACCCGAAGCTCCTGCTGACGAAGGCAGTGTGTCAGTTGAAGCTGGGCGATTCCGCGGCCTGCAAGAGCACACTCGACGGTTTCGCAGCGGGCGCGAGCGGCGAGTTACCGCCTCTGTACTACTCGACGCGCGCACTGGCCGAGGCGATGTCCGGCGACTTGGAATCGGCGGCTGAGGTGGCGGCTGAGGGGGTCGAGCGACACCCGGGCTCAGCCGCGCTCGCCAACAACGCGGGTGTGATAATGGAGAGGAGGGGCGACCTGGAGAGCGCCCGGGAGCTGTTCGAGAAGGCCTTCGAGCAGGACTCTGGACTCCCACAGGCGTCCAAGAATCTGGGTGACCTTCTGTATCGGGAAGGTCTGTACGACAAAGCGGCGGAGGCTTACAAGCAGGCACTGCGCGCCAACCCGAATCTCGGGGACGACGTGTACGCCAAGCTGGGCAACGTCTACTACAAGGGGCGCGATCGCGAGAAGGCTATCGAGATGTGGAGGCGAGCGCTTGAGCTCAACCCCGCCAACGAGGTTGTACGCACGAACTTGGAATTCGTGAAGGGCGATGCCGACGACGGGTGATGATGCCGCGTATGCTGCGCTGTTCGCGAAGATCGAGCGTGAGCGGGGTTTTCGTGGGAAACTCTACCGGCAGAAGTGCCTGCGCCGCAGGGTGGGCGTGCGGATGCGCGCCCGCGGTCTCGCGAGCGTCGACGACTACTCGGCGCTGCTCGATACCGATCCCGCCGAATACGATTGGCTTTTGCGCGTCCTGACCATCAACGTCAGCAAGTTCTTCCGGAACAAGGAGACGTGGGACGTCATCGGCAGCGAGTTGCTTCCAGAGCTGCTGGACCGGGGAGAGCCGCTTCTGATGTGGAGCGCCGGGTCGGCGGCGGGAGAGGAGGCATACAGTCTGGCCATACTGGTGCGGGAGCAGCTTGCGGACCGCGGGTGGGGCGGTTTGAACGGTGTGCGAATCATCGGCACCGATATCGATGAGGGTAGTCTCGAGCTCGCTCGCTCGGCAGAGTACCCGGAGGTCGCCCTGTCCGAGACGCCGGAGGAGATTCGGCGGCGCTGGTTCAATCCCGGGTCCGTGAACCGGCTAAAGGATCCGATACGTTCTATGGTGGAATTCAGCAAGGTCGATATACTGGAGAGCCGCCCGGACGTCGAAGCGGATCTCATCCTGTGCCGTAACCTACTCATCTACCTGGATCGGCCCGCCCAGGGCCGTGTGTTCGAGACGTTTATCGACGTATTGCGATCGGGGGGCTACCTCGTGTTGGGCCGGGTGGAGATGCTGACCCGGGAGGTGAAGGCGAGCTTCGAAGTCGTTAACGCGCGAGAGAGGATTTACCGGCGGCGGTGAGGATCTTCGTTCCGATGGGCGATCGTCGCGTTGGGCAGGGCAGAGGGACGCTATCGATCAAGGGCCTTGGCTCTTGTGTCGCGATCCTTCTTTACGACGAGACGAGTCATGTGGGAGGCTTGGCACACGTACTCCTGCCGGACCCCTCGTTCTCGAAGCGTGACCGATGCTGGCTGTTTGTGACGGAGGCCGTCCCGGCGTTGCTGGATGAACTGGAAGAAGCTGGGGCCGAGCGCGGTCGCCTGACCGCGCGGCTGGTCGGTGGTGCTGCCATGTTCCAGGACTTGGCGCCGCAGGACAGGCCGAACATTGGTCAGCGCAACATCTCCGCGGCGCGTAAGGTACTTGCTCGAGTCGGAATCCCCATCGTCGCTGAGGACGTGGGTGGCGGATCCGGCCGCTCGATCGATTTCGATTTGTCGAACGGTCGCATCAAGGTCTCCTCGCAGGGGAAGGACCGTGTCGAGATCTGACCTCGGCGTATCCGGCACCACCGTGCTGGTGGTCGACGACAGCGTGTTCATGCGGCGCATGATCTCTGATATGATCGATCGCTTCCCCGGATTCCACGTCGCCGGTGTTGCTGCCGATGGAGAAGAGGCTTTGCGGCGCATAGAAGAGCTCGACCCCGACGTGGTCACGCTTGATATCGAGATGCCGCGTCTCGATGGGTTCGGTGTGCTCGAGCGCGTAATGTCATCACGACCGCGGCCCGTGGTGGTATTCTCGGCCTACACCGATACCGGGTCGGCTGCAGCGCTGCGGGCGCTCGATCTCGGCGCGGTCGACTTCGTGGCCAAGCCGTCGGGGCCGATCTCCTTCGACCTCGGCCGGGTGGAAGTGCGGCTCTATGAGGCTCTGCAGGCCGCCGTCGTTGCGGATGTCGGAGCGCTGACCGCCGAGCGGGCGGTGGAGACCGAACCCATCGTTGCGCCGAAGATCGGTGGTGAGGCAGCGGTAGCCATTGCCGCTTCGACCGGGGGACCGCGAGCGCTCTCACATGTTCTCAGCGCGTTGCCTGCCAACCTGGGGGCTGCGGTGCTTATCGTGCAGCACATGCCGCCGGGTTTCACGTCGACGCTGGCGGCGCGCTTGAGCGGCGTGGCGTCGCTGCCTGTATTGGAGGCGAGCGGAGGCGAGACCGTTGTGCCGGACAGGGTCTGGATCGCTCCAGGCGACTTCCATATGCGGGTGAGACGGATCGATGGGGGAGTAAGGATCACGCTCGACCAGCGCGAGTCGATGTGGGGCACGCGCCCGGCCGCCGATGCGCTCTTTCCGAGCGTCGCCGAGGCCTTTGGCGGGCGCTCGGTGGGCGTTGTGCTGACCGGTATGGGACGCGACGGCGCGAATGGTCTGGCGGCGATCCGTGCGGGTGGTGGTCGAACGATAGCGCAGGATCGCGCGACGAGTGTGGTCTATGGGATGCCCGGTCGGGCCGTGGAGCAGGGGGCGGCGGAACACGTAGTCTCATTGGACGGGATCCCCGGTACCATCGTCGAGTGTCTCGGCGAGCTGCCGGCCCCGGGCTTTCGCGCGAGCCAATGAACCATCTTGTTACGTTTCGATTAGGCGATTCGCGGTTTGCGATCCAGGCCGATGTGGTGACCGAGATCGTCGAGACCGGCCCGATCGAGCATCGTCTCCCAGGCGACGATGGTGCTCGAGTCGGGCTGGCCCGCGTGCGCGATCGCTGGATACCCGTGGTTGAGCTCGCCAGTGCGATCCGCGGGGTACCGAGTTTGGATCCCGAAGCGCGAGACGCTTTGCTGCTGGTGCTGGGTCGGGAGCGGGGCCAGTTGGGCCTGCGAGTTCAAGGCCCCAGCGAGGTAGTCCAGGGAAGTGGGACCCCACCCCCGCGTGACCGCTCGGAAGAATTGCTCGAGCTGGACGGGGAGATGGTCCGGTATGTGGACCCTGCAGCGCTTGTCGCTTCTCGGGCTGAGCTGCTGGGAGAGAAGGGAGAACCCATGGAGGATAGATACGCGGCCGCCGAGCCGCTTCGCGTGGTGAGGTTCCAACTCGGCGACGAGGAGTTCGGTGTCGATGTGATGAACGTCTTCGAGGTCATTCCGGTGCCGGAAGTGCGCCCTGTGCCCCAAGCGCCCGAGTTCGTCGAAGGTGTGGTGGATGTCCGCGACTCGATTATTCCGGTCATCGACATGCGCAAGCGCTTCAGCCTGCCGGAGAGAAAGACCGGTGACCCCAGCCGGCTGGTGATCGTCGCCATGGGGGAGGCCCGGGCCGGACTTGTCGTCGATACGGTCCCCGGCGTAGTCCCGTTGGCCGAAGGCGCGGTGAGCCCACCGCCTGATTTCTTCCGCGGCCTTGCAGGACGGTATCTCGAAGGTCTCGCCAAGGACGATAACCGCTTGATCATAATGCTCAACGTCGGCGAGATCCTCAGTTCTAAGGAAAGAATAGCGCTTGAGAAGATGGTCGATTCCGCGAAGCAGGCTGCCGGGGAAGCCGAGCCTGCCGCTCGCCCCAAGCGCAAGAAGCGCGCTCCGCAGCGCAAGAAGAAGAAGTCGGGCAGTTGAACGGCGGCGACCCACTTACATCACTGCTCGGCCGATACCGCGAGCTGGAAGACGCTCTGACGCATGCCCAGAGCACCGCGGAGACTGCCCGACTGGGTTCGGCAGCCTCGGAACTCCTCTGCACCCTACAGCAGCTGGAGGGGCGATTGGCGGAGCTTCGTGAGAAGCTTCGCCAGTTGATGGATCGCCACGGTATTCTGTCCGGGCCACCTGTGGAAGCGGTGGGCCTTCCGCCCGCGGTGCCCGATCCGCGGAGTGAACTGGGCGGTGGCTACGTAGATAAAGGGTGGAAGCTCATTGGCTCTGGGGACTACGATGGCGCCGTCGAGCTGTTGAAGCAGGCGCTCGAACTGGCGCCGGACGATCCCGGCGTCCTATCGTCCCTGGGCTGGGCGCAGACGATATCGCAGGAGTACGACGAAGCGCTGGCTACCTACCACCATTTGCTGGTGGTTCGCCCAGAGGACACGCTGGCCCGAGTCAACCTGGGGTTCATTTGCCTGAGGAAAGGGATCTACGGAGAGGCGATAGAGCATCTCTCGAAGGCGATTCGCAGCTCGGCCGATTCGAGGACACGTCTCTACGGTCGCTACTATCTCGGGCTCGTCTACATGGCTCGCGAGATGTACGGCGACGCCGAGTCATTCCTGCACGAGGCTGTGGAGCTCGATCCGACGATGAGCGAGGCGTTCTTCCAGCTCGGGCGAGCGCGCTACCTGGCCGGCCGGAAGGCGGAGGCGGTCTCGGCTTGGAAGGACGGGGCCGCGGCGCCGCACGGCGACTTCTGGGCAAGCCGCTGTGCCGAGGCGGCGCGGGCCACCGAATCCGGTGCCCAACCGTTGCTCGACTGACGCTCGGCCTCACACTCCTCATCCTCGGAGCCGCACAGCCGGCGCACACCGGTCAAGCACCTCCCCAAGGTGAGATCCGTACAGGTTCCCTCGTCCTTCGTTTTTGGCCTGGCCAGGGGGCCGCGGCTGAGGCACTCGCCGACGGGGTGGCGGCCACGCCGCCACTTCCCGGACTCCCGCCGGATATCCTCGACACGGGTGAGATCGTCGTCTTCCTGGCGCCGAACCATTCGACGTTCGACTCGTTGGCACCCGGCGCCCCAGATTGGAGCGGCGGTCTGGCCTTCCCGGAGAACGACCGGATCGTGCTGCCGATGTTCGCTCCGCGACCCGGCACCTCGGCTCGTCGGTGCCGCGCTGGTTCCATGAGGGCTACGCCCAGCTGGCGTCCGGGAGCTGGAATGCGAACAACGCGTGGGCACTGCGCTTCGCCATTCTCCAGGGCAGCCTAGAGTCACTGGAGTCACTGAGCCTCGATTTCGCCCGCGGCCGCACCAGCGCCGATCATGCCTATCTCCTCTCCTTCACGGCAGTCGAGTTTCTGCACAGGCTGGGCGGCCCCGATGGGTTCGCCCGGCTGCTGGAACGCTGGCGCGAGATGGGTGACCTCGCCCCGGCCCTCCGACGAACCTATGGCCTGACCTTGGGGCAATTCGAGCGCCTGTGGCGCAGAGACGTCGGCCGGCGTTTCGGCTGGCTTCTCGTCCTGGCTCAAGCGGCCGTCTTCTGGACCGTCCTGACGATCCTTTTGCTGGTTCTGGGGTACTGGAAGAAGAGGCGAACCCGCGAAAAACTGGAGGCGCTCGAGGCGGCGGTGGCGGCCCGCGAAGTTACGGCCGGCCTTGAGGCTACGGCAGAACCCGGCCCAGAAGGGCGGGGGCGAGACATGATTGACGAGGTTGGTGGAAACGAATAGCTTTTGTCGGTTCAAGACCCGAAATCACCGAAGCTAGGAGACGCGGGCCGCACGCGGCCCGCAGAGCATATAGGGTGGAGGACTAGAGCAGCGTGTCAGCCAGAGGGGCGGTGGATGGGCCTCGGGCCCTCCAGTTCACGCGACTGAATTGGACGTTACTCGCTGCCGCGGCCGTGCTGATCGTCGTAGGCTACGTGGCGCTCGCCAGCAGCTCGCCGGTCCTCTCGACCGTCGTCGCGCCGCTTCTCCTGGTAGCGGCCTACGTGGTACTGATACCGCTGGGGCTCATCCTCTGAGGAGCGGCCGGTTGACGACGCGTCGGGCCGGCCATATCCTCCCGGCTTAGCTCCGTAGGGATCGGGCGCGTAGCTCAGCTGGCAAGAGCGCTGCCCTTACAAGGCAGAGGCCCCTGGTTCGAGTCCAGGCGCGCCCATCGCCGAGGGTGAACCGCCAAGGCCCGGGTTCGGGATGACGGCGGCCCAAGGCGCACACGATAGTAGGCGCGGGCGGATGCCCGCTGTTGTAACCCAAGTGGGGGGTAAGCCCATGAAGTCTAGCATTGTCAGGTGTGGA
>JBDHKT010000551.1:0-2118 GCA_039586255.1 Gemmatimonadota bacterium
GAAGAACGCGTCGTCCCCTTCGACGACTTGGCCTCGACTATGGCTGCGGAGCTGGGTGATGGCTAGCGGCGAGCGACGGGCCGCACGGCGGGCGGCCCGTAGACCTGGCGTGCGCGAGCGCTGGGAGACAGTGCCGGCCGATGAAGATGCGGCGATGGAGGCGATGAGCGATGCGCTGATCGACCGGGTGGTGGGCCCCGCCTGGGAACGGCTCGGTCCGTTGAGCGCCGGTGCCGTTGCAGGCAGCGTAGCGATCGTGGGCGCGAGGGGGTTCCTGCGCCGCGTCTTCGGACGGCGCTACGGACGCATCATCAGCTGGGTGGGTGCCGCCGCGCTGGTGCCGGTGGCCCTCTGGCTGCTGTCTGGAAACGAGAGAGCGAAGGACCAGGAGCTGCAGGCCGGCGAGGACGGCGCGGACCTGCCTGACGGAGGACTAGAGAAGGCCGATGGCTGAAGATAAGGTGCTGACCCCGCGGAGCGAGGATTTCTCCGCCTGGTACAACGGAGTCGTCCAGCGGGCCGAGCTGGCAGGGTACACGCCGGTGCGCGGGTGCATGGTGATCCGCCCGCACGGCTATGCAATCTGGGAGCTGATGCAGAAGGCCCTGGACGAGATGTTCAAGGCAACAGGTCACCAGAACGCCTACTTCCCGCTATTCCTGCCCGAGAGCTTCTTGAAGAAGGAGGCCGAGCACGTCGAGGGGTTCGCGCCGGAGATCGCTCTGGTCACACACGGAGGTGGCAAGGAGCTCGAGGAGCCGCTCGTTGTGCGCCCGACGTCTGAGGCCATCATCTGGCCGATCATGGCCGACTGGATCCAGAGTTACCGTGACCTGCCGATGCTGATCAACCAGTGGGCGAACATCGTGCGCTGGGAGATGCGGACCCGGCCGTTCCTGCGGACCCTCGAGTTCCTTTGGCAGGAGGGGCATACAGCCCACGCCACCTGGGACGATGCGCAGCGCGAGACGCTGCTGATCCTCGGGCTGTACCGGCAGTTCATGGAGGAGTGGATGGCCATGCCTCCGGTGACCGGGATCAAGACGGAGTGGGACAAGTTCGCCGGCGCCGACCGCACCTATGGCTGCGAGGCGATGATGCAGGACAACTGGGCGCTGCAGGCGGGGACATCGCATAACCTAGGCCAGAACTTCGCCCGCGCCTTCGACGTGAAGTACCAGACGGAAGACGGCGAGCACGAGTATGTCTGGAGCACGTCGTGGGGCGTGTCCACTCGCTTGATCGGCGGCCTGGTGATGACGCACAGCGATGACATCGGTCTCGTCTTGCCGCCGAAGCTAGCTCCGATCCAGGTAGTCATAGTGCCGATCTGGAAGTCGGACGATGAAAAGGCACGCGTGCTGGAGGCCGCCGCACGGTTGCAGAAGGCCTTCGCCGGCGATTTGCGCGTCAAGTTCGACGACCGGGTCACGTTGAACCCCGGCGCCAAGTACTACGAGTGGGAAGGGAAGGGCGTACCGATTCGCATCGAGATCGGGCCTAAGGATCTGGAAAGGCAGCAGGTTATGGCGGTGTTGCGCTTCTCCCAGGACCCCAAGGCGCGGAAGATCCCGATTCCCGAGGGCGAGGCGACCGTTCGGATTCCCGCAATACTCGATGAGATGCAGCGTGCGTTGCTCGATGGGGCGCTGCGGCGGCGCGAGGAGAACTCCTATCGTGGCGTGACCGACTACGAGGAGTTCAGGAGGATCGTCTCCGATACCGGCGGATTCATCTACACCGGCTATTGCGGCGCCGAGGAGTGCGAGGCGAAGGTCAAGGATGAAACGAAGGCCACCGTTCGGGTGATTCCCGATGAAGACTTCGGCAGCGATGGGGTGCCGGACAAGTGCATCTGCGGCGGCCTGGCGGAGAACGAGGTGGTTTGGGCGCGAGCGTATTAGTAAGTCATCAGTCATCAGTCATCAGTAATCAGTAACTGTGAAGGTACACCCACTGATCACCGATCACCGATCAGTAGAGAGTGGCATGACGATCGGCGCGTTACCGAAAGACCGCATACTCATCCTGGATTACGGGAGCCAGTACACCCAGCTCATCGCCCGGCGCATCCGGGAGGAACGGGTTTACTGCGAGATCCACCCGCCGACACACGCG
>JBDHKT010000552.1:0-2116 GCA_039586255.1 Gemmatimonadota bacterium
CCGAACGCCGCGGCCCTCTACGGCTCGCGGGCGGCGAATGGCGCCATCGTGATCACCACCAAGTCCGGTCGGGGCGCCCAAGCCAGCGACCTGGGTGTGACGCTGACCATTAGCGCTACCGCTGAGACTCCGCTGCGGCTGCCGGACTACCAGGACGAATACGGCCAGGGGTACTCGGGGCAGTTTCAGTGGGTCGACGGACAGGGCCGCGGCACGTACGACCACTTAGACGAGAGCTGGGGTCCGCGCCTCTGTCAGTCGGCGGAGAACTGCACCACCCTGATCGACCAGTTCACCGGCCCTCAGCAGCCGTGGGTGGCGCACCCCGACAACGTGTCGAGCTTCTTCCGGACCGGCGGCACCTTGAACACGAACATCGCCGTCTCCAATAGCAGCGAGCGCCACCACGTCCGTATGTCGATCAGCGACACGAGGCTGAACTCGATCGCTCCGGGGTCGAGCATCCATCGGATCGGCCTTTCGCTCAAGGGTGGAGTCGGCATAACCGACCGCCTGTCCGCCGATGCCTCGCTGAACTACATCGATAACTCGGCCGAGAACCGGATGGGCACCGGGTACGACGAGGGCAACCCGATGTTCCAGTTCGTCTGGTTCGGGCGCCAGGTCGACATGGATGCGCTCCGCCACTACCGGTGCACCGGCGAAGAGCCGACCCCCTGCATCGTGGGCGGCCAGTACAACTGGAACTACAACTACCAGAACAATCCCTTCTGGGCGATGTACGTCAACGGCACCAACGACGAGCGCGACCGGCTCATCTTCAACACCAGCCTGAGCTACCAGCTCACCGACTGGACCACGGTCACCGCGCGGGTCGGCCATGACTGGTATCGGTTCCACCGCAAGGACGTCACCGCTCCCCACAGCCTGGACGACGCCGGAGACGGATCGTTCTTTGAGGCAACGGAATACCGCGCCGAGACGAACTGGGATCTCATCTTGAACGGCACGCGGCAACTGTCGAATGAATTCGCCCTCGACGTGACGCTCGGCGGCAACATCCGGAACAACATGTACGAGGGGAGCGGGGTCAGGGTCTCGCGGCTCACCGCGCCGGACATCTACTCGATCGACAACGCCGCCGCGACCCCGATTCCGTGGGACTATCTCGAGGAGAAGGAGGTTCGGAGCCTGTACGGGGCCCTGAGCCTAAACTACAAGGGCTGGTTGAACCTGGACCTGACCGGCCGCAACGACTGGTCGTCCACACTGCCCGAGGGCGAGAACTGGTACTTCTACCCCTCTGTCTCCACCGCCTTCCTCTTCGGCGAGGCCTTCGGCCTCCGGAGCAACTTGTTCAGTTCCGGAAAGCTGCGGGCAAGCTGGACCCGGGTAGGGAACGACGCGGCACCGTACCAGCTCGAGTCGACCATGAGCGCTTCGACGCCATGGGGCGGCACACCGATGTTCAGTCTGCCGAACACGCTCGCGAACGCCGACCTGAAGCCGGAGCAAACCAGTGCCTGGGAGTTCGGGACCGACCTGGGCTTCTTCAACGAGCGCCTGGGTTTCGTGCTCACCTACTACAAGTCCGCCACGGTCAACCAGATCATGGAGACCGCGATCTCATACGCGACCGGCTATGAGACACGGATGCTGAACGCCGGTGAGGTCGAGAACAAGGGCTGGGAGATTCTGCTCAGGGCGAACCCGCTCCGCAGCACGAGGGGGCTGAACTGGGACCTAACGGTCAACTGGGCCAAGAATAGCTCCGAAGTCACAGAGCTCCCCGGTGATCTGGAGACAGTGCTCCTCGGAAGCTACTGGTACGTGAACGTCGAGGCCCGCCAGGGCGAGCCCTATGGGGCCTTAATCGGCAACCCGGTCCTGCGTTGCGGGGTCACAGAGGATTCGGCATACGACGATATCTGCGCGGGTAATGAAGGGCTGCCGATCCTAGCCGACGATGGCAACACGCAGGTGGACCCGGTACGGCGCGTCCTGGGGAACTACAACCCCGACTGGATCGGCGGCATGCAGAACCGGTTCAGCTACGGTGTGTGGGACCTGAGCTTCCTCTTCCAGGGCCAGAAGGGCGGCGAAATCTTCTCCGTCACAGACTATTTCGGCGTGTACACGGGCGTGCTGGAGAAGA
>JBDHKT010000553.1:0-3354 GCA_039586255.1 Gemmatimonadota bacterium
AAGGCCGGCTGCCACGACTGCCTCTCGCTGCCGGTCACTTCCGAGCAGCTCGGTAAAAAGCTCGAGGGCATCGGTCGGCCGCCGGGGGTCAAGCCCGGCGAGCTCGATCGCTACATGTCCAACGAGATCAACCTCGAGCTACCCAGCGATCTCACCATTATCGAGCACGTCGTCCGGTTGCTCGCCGGCTGCTGTCGCGATTATCGCAGCTACGGGCCGCGCAAGCTCGTGAATCTGCGGATCGCGATCTCCGAGGCGCTCTCCAATGCGATCCAGTACGGCAACCGGGGCGACCGCAGCAAGATGGTCAGGCTGCGGGCCAGCGTTAACGCCTGGACGTGCAAGGTGCAGATCACCGACGAAGGGCCCGGCTTCGACCACAGCCGCGTACCCGACCCGACGAGTACCGAGGCGATCGAGGCGTCCGGCGGCCGCGGACTCTTCCTGCTCACCCAGCTCGCCGACGACGTGGCGTTCAACGAGATCGGAAATTCCGTCACCATAACGCTGAAGAGCGATTGGGAAGCGACGGTAGTCGGCGAACTGATCCATCCGGTGAGCAGCGATGCCGAGGCATTGATCGGGCTCGTCGAGCGCATGCGCCTCGGAACCGATGCCGATCTCCACCTCTGGGCCGAGAACCTCGACGGCTCCCTCGAGCACATCGCCCCGGAGCACCAGACGCTCGCTGAGCCGGATGGGGTCCTCCACTGGCTGCGCACACCGGGCATCAGGTACGCCGTTCAGGTGCGGCCGGCGAACGACGAGTGCTCCGAGCGCTGGGCCGAGTTCACCCGCGACCTGCTCGACGAAGCCCTCGCCTACGAGATGCACCTCGCCGAGAGCCGCAGAGACCTGGCGGAGCGGCAGGAGGAGATCGAGCTGCTCCACAGCATCACCGAGACGCTGGGCGCCGTCACCAGGCTGGAGGACGCGACCTCCCAGATCCTCAAAGGCGTCCTGCGCGTCACCGGCGCCGAGCGGGCGTCGCTCTGGATCTACGAGCCGGAGACCGAGGCGCTTGTGCTCGCCGCCTCCGAGGGGCCGTCGCGCCGCCCGGTGAATCGCGTGTCGATCTCGTCGCCCGTCTCCGTCTCGGCACTCGCCTTTCGCGAGAACCGGACGGTACGCCTGGACGAGCTCGACGCCCTGCCTCCCGAGCTGGTGGCTCGATTCGGCGAGCGGCCCGAGCCCTGGGTCGCCGTCCCGGTCACCTACACGAGCCCGGAAGGGAGCNNGCCCGGAAGGGAGCAGCCGTCCGGTCGGTGTGCTCAACCTGGTCGGCCGCCGCTCGGGCGCCCTCGTGTCGGGGTTTGGCGAAGCACGCTTGCTGATGACCCTGGCGCGGCAGATCGGCAGCGCGCTCGAGAACCTGCGACTGCTCGAGGAGATCCTCTCCCGCGAGCGGGTGATCGGTGAGCTGGAGCTCGCCTACGAGCTGCAGATGAAGCTGCTGCCGGACCTGCGTCTGTTCGATGAGGTCGCCGACGTCGCTGCCCGCTGCGTGCCCGCCCGACCGGTCGGCGGTGATTTTTATCAGCTGTTCAAGCTGTCGGACGGCAAGATCGGGGCGATGCTGGGCGATGTCACATCGCACGGGTTCAGCGCCTCGCTGATCATGGCGCTCTCGATGAGCGTGATGGGCATCTACGCCCGCGAGACCACCTCGCCCGGCGACCTGTTGAGGGCGCTCCACGGTGCGTTGATCCAGAAGCTCGAGAGCACCGAGATGTTCATGACGGTGTTCTACGGCGTGATCGATCCGGCGCGCAGAATGCTGACCTACGCCAACGCCGGCCACGCCCACGCCTTCCGGGTCCACGGCGACGAGCCGGCGCAACGACTCAAAGCCACCAGCCCGCCCCTCGGTATCGCCGATTTCGGAGGTTACGATGAGGCCTCCGTACCCTGGGAGCCCGGCGATCTGCTCTGCCTGTTCACCGATGGTCTCACGAACCCGTCGCTCCGTACCACCGAGAGCGCTGTGCTCGAGGCGATTCAGGCGCACCGCGCGTCGGCCGCGCCCGAGATCGTCGACGCCATCTTCGAGGCACGCCAGGAACAGGGCGGCGAAGCGCCCGACGATCAGACCGCGTTCGTCATGCGGCTCGAGAGGCCTATGTGAGCAGTGGCGGTCGCAGGGCGAAGAAGTCGCTGAGCCAGAACTTCCTCGTCGATCCCAGCCTGCAGCGGAAGATTATCTCGGCCATCGATCCGAAGCCCGACGATCGGGTGCTCGAGATCGGACCCGGCCAGGGTGCCCTTACCCAGCACCTCGCGCTCTGCGTCGGGCACCTGACCCTGATCGAGCTCGACGACGAACTCGCCGCCGAGTTGCAGGAGTTGTACGGGCCGAGTGAAGATGTCGAGGTCATCCACGGCGATGCACTCGAGCTCTCGATCCCCGAGGTCGCCGGCGACCTGCCCCTCAAGGTGATCGGCAACATACCCTACGGCATCACTACGCCGATCATCTTCCACCTCCTGGAGCAACGGCCGCGGCCGACCCTCATCGTGCTGACCGTGCAGAAGGAGGTGGCCCAGCGGCTGGCGGCGAAGCCCGGCACCAAGGAGTACGGGGCGCTCACCGTAGGAGTCCAGGCGGTCGCTCGAGTCGAGCGGCTCTTCACCATCAACCGGGCCGCCTTCCGTCCACGCCCCGACGTCGACTCGATGTGTGTTCGCATCGTGCCCCAGTCACCGCCGCCCTTCACTCTCGAGCAAGAGGCCGCGCTGCGCACTCTCACCCGCGCCGCCTTCCAGCGCAGGCGGAAACAGTTGCAGAAGGTGCTCAGGCAGGCGCCGGAGTACTCGCTCTCCGGCGAAGCGGTGGCTTCGGTCCTCGAACCTCTTGGCATCGACCCGGCCACCAGGCCGGACGCGTTACCCGTCGCCGACTACATTCGCCTGGCCGACGCCCTCGCTGGGGCGGCCTAGCAGGTCGCTGAAAAAGGTCCGTGGATTCGGGTCGGCACCGGGGTCCCCCTCGCTTCACCGCTCGCGTGCGCCGCACGAGGGCGTGGCACCACCCTGCGTCGCTCACGAGTTACGCTCCGGGGAACCCCGGCGCCTCCCTAGCGAACAGCTCCCATCGTTGTTCAGCGACCTGCTACTCCAACCAGCTTCGCCGTCGACTGCATCCCGGCCAAGCTGCCGGTGCCCGCGATGATCCGCCGGTGGTAGTCGACCTGGCCCACGTGGTACGCTAGGTGACCGGCGAGGTGGAGGAGCGTCTGGCCGGTGGAGAGGGTGACACCGCCCAAATCGAGGGGATACTCCTCGTCCAGGACCCCGTCGTCGATCGCGGCGAAACCCACGTGCAGCGCCGAGCCGGCGCGCGCCACGAGCTCTAGT
>JBDHKT010000554.1:0-2101 GCA_039586255.1 Gemmatimonadota bacterium
CAACTCGCGCCGCACCAGGTCGCGCTGGCGTTTCTCGTCCGCGAGGATCGCCTTAAGCGTCTTGATCCTGCGCGAAACCTGGTCGAGCTCCTCCTTGAGCGCACGCGTCTCGAGGTTGGTCAGGCGGCTCAGTCGCATCGCCAGAATCGCCGACGCCTGCTTAACGCTGATCTTGAGCGTCGAGCGTAGATTCTTCGAGGCGGTCTCCGGCGTCCGGCTGGACTTGATGATCTTCACAACCTCGTCGATCCGATCGAGGGCGACGAGCAAGCCCTCGAGGATATGCGCCCGCTCCTCCGCCTTCGCCAGGTTGAACCGCGTACGCCGCACGATCACCGCCAGCCGGTGGGCTATCCAGACTTCCAGCGCTTCCTTCAGGTTGAGTTGGCGCGGGACGCCGTCGACCAGTGCCAGCATGATGACGCCGAAGGTGTTCTGCAGCTGCGTCTTGAGGAATAGCGTCTCGAGTATCTTGCGCGGGTTGGCATCGCGCTTGAGCTCGAGCACGATGCGTACTCCGTCGCGGTCGCTCTCATCGCGCAGGTCCGTGAGACCGGCCAGCTTCCCGTTACGGGCCAGCTGCGCGATGGCCTCGATCACCCGCTGCGTGATCACCTGGTAGGGAAGCTCGGGGATCACCAGGGACGGTTTGCCGTAGGCGCCCGGCTCCACATGGGCGCGCGCCCGCATCACGATGCGGCCGCGGCCGGTGCGATAGGCCTCCTCGATGCTCTCCCTACCCCAGATGTAGGCGCCGGTCGGGAAGTCGGGGCCGCTGACGATCTCCAGCAGCTTGTTCATCGATGTGTTCGGTCGAGCCAGGAGCTGCTCCGCCGCGGCGGCAATCTCCCGCAGGTTGTGCGGCGGCACCTTCGTCGCCATGCCCACGGCGATACCATCGCTGCCGTTGACCAGTAGTTGCGGGTAGGCGGCGGGCAGCACTTCGGGCTCCTGTAGGCGTCCGTCGAAGTTCGGCCTCAGGTCGACGGTGTCCTTGTCGATGTCCCGCAGGAGATCGGTGGCGAGGCGCGCGAGCCGCGCCTCGGTGTAACGGTAGGCGGCGGCGGGGTCGCCGTCGATCGATCCGAAGTTACCCTGGCCGTCGACCAGCGGGCAGCGCATCGAGAAAGGCTGCGCCATCCGTACCAGGGTGTCGTAAACCGTGGTGTCCCCGTGAGGGTGGTACTTGCCCAGGACGTCGCCGACGACGGTGGCGGCCTTCTTGTGGGCCCGCTCGGGAGTGAGCCCCAGCTCGTGCATCGCGTAGAGGATACGTCGCTGGGCGGGCTTGAGACCATCGCGCGCGTCGGGCAGCGCGCGCTGCACGATCACGCTCATCGAGTAGTCGATGAACGAATCGCGCAGTTCTTCTTCCAGGTAGCGCTCGACGATGCGCTCGCGGCGCGGATTCTCGACCTTGACCACAACCCCACTCCTCTCCCACCTCGAAGGTCGGCGCGAAGATACCCCGAAAGGGACATCATCAACTTAAGTGCCGGCCCCCCAACCCTCAAGCGCTTATCCTGACCGAACGGCTGAGCCCGGTCGGTTGCCGGGTTCCGGCTGGGGGATTATTAGATACGTCTGGCTGCCAGCCGACTGTCTTTAGCGTACGGGAGGTGGGTCATCGTAGACGAGCCGATTCTGCCCGAGATCCCCGAAGAGGGAACGTTCGAGCTTTCCTGGGAGCTGTTTGGTGAGCTGTGCCGCGCGCTCGCCCTGCGCGTTGCGCACGATTACGATCCGCAGGTCGTGGTGGGGATCGCCGCGGCAGGCGTGATTCCGGGCGCCGTCGTCGCAGCTATGCTGGAGAGGGAGTTCTACGCCATCAAGATCACGCGGCGCGAGAACGATACCGGGCGACGCGGCCGCCCCGAGATCCTCTCAGCGGCGCCGCCGCAGCTGGCAGACCGCCGGGTTCTCCTGGTCGACGAGATCTGCGACAGCGGGGAGACGCTGCGCCTGGCGCTCGCCGCGGTGCGGGACGTGGGTCCCGCAGAAGTCCGCACCGCAACCTCGCTGATGCACGTCGGCGGCTACGAGCCCGACTACTATGCGCTGGCGGCCGAAGGTACGGTGGTCTTTCCCTGGGATCGTGAAG
>JBDHKT010000555.1:0-2097 GCA_039586255.1 Gemmatimonadota bacterium
CGAAGTGCTCGCCAGGGAACCCGCCGGCGTCGTCATCTCGCCGGGCCCCTGCGGTCCGGGCGAAGCGAAGAACTCTCCCGATGTGCTGAGGAAAGTCGGGCCCGTGTGCCCAGTGCTCGGCGTCTGCCTGGGCCATCAGATCATCGGCGCCGTGTACGGCGCGAAGGTCGACCGGGCCCCCGGACCGATGCACGGGAAGGTCAGCCGAATCGAGCACGACTCTAAGGGTGTGTTCACGAACGTGGCCAACCCGTTCGAGGCCGGCCGCTATCACTCGCTGGCAGTGATCGAGGAGACCCTGCCGCCCGAGCTGGTCGTCACGGCCCGGAGCGACGATGGAGTGGTCATGGGACTGCGACACACAGAGCACCCGGTGGAAGGCGTCCAGTTTCATCCCGAGTCGATACTCACGCCGGACGGCGAGGTGATTCTGTCGAATTTCCTGCGCGTAGCAACGCACCCGAGCGCCGGCTGGCGGGCGCGGTCCGGTGGCCGGTAGCCGGTGTGCGGTGATTGGTGATCAGTGATCGGTAACCTGCGACAACAGTGATGCTGAACTATGACTGCGAATGCGAGTGACGAATTCCGAGTGGTATTGAACGAGTTGGCAGGTGGGAACGACCTGAGCCGGGAGCAGGCGGCGGCGGCGATGGGAGCCATCATGGAGGGCGGCGCGACGGCTGCGCAGATAGGCGGCTTTCTGATGGGACTGCGCGCCAAGGGCGAAACGGTCGATGAGATCACCGGCTGCGCCGAGGCGATCCGGTCGAAGGCGCTGCAGGTGCCCCACAAGTACCCGAAGTTGCTCGATACCTGCGGAACCGGCGGTGACGGGTCTTCTACCTTCAACATATCGACGACCGCGGCGTTCATCGCCGCAGGAGCGGGCCAGAAGGTGGCGAAGCACGGCAACCGGGCGATCAGCAGCCAGACCGGGTCAGCCGATGTGCTCGAGTCACTCGGGGTGGAGATCGACATGGCGGGTCCCGAGGCGGCGGGCGCTCTCGATGTGGTTGGGATAACCTTCCTCTTCGCGCCCACGTTTCATAGCGCGATGAGGCATGCGGGTTCGCCGAGACGCGAGCTGGGTATGCGCACCGTGTTCAACGTGCTCGGACCACTCTGCAACCCGGCGGGTGCCACGGCCCAGATCATGGGCGTCTTCGATGGGACGCTCGCCCCGAAGCTGGCCAGAGTACTGGGCAACCTGGGCGTGGAGCGGGCGCTGGTCGTGCACGGCAGCGATGGTCTCGACGAGCTCACGATTACCGGGCCCAGTCGGGTCGCCGAATGGACGGGCAGCGATGTAAGAGAATACTCGGTCTCTCCGGAAGACGTCGGCCTGGGTCGCGGCTCGATCGAGAGCATCAAGGGCAGCGACGCGTCGACGAATGCCGGCATCCTGCGGGCGGTGCTCGAGGGTCGGGCCGGTGGGCCGCGTGACGTGGCGCTGTTCAATGCGGGCGCTTCGCTGGTCGCCGCCAACATCGCGGAGGATATCAGGGAGGGTGTCGAAAAGGCGAAGGATGCAGTCGACTCGGGTGCGGCGCTCGCCAGCCTCGATGCGTTGCTGGGGTATTCGCGGAAGCTGCGCGAGCGTGAGGGTGGCAAACGCGTGAACGAGGAGAAGGTGGAGGGCGGCATTCCCGGTTGGGGGCAGAGCTGATAAAGAGCGGGGGATACCTGGAGCGGAAGGCGCTGGAAGTCCGCGCCCGCCGAGCGGAGGAAGCGCCTGCCGGCGAAGCGCTGGCGGCGCTCAGGGAACGCGCGGCCGGCAGGGGCGGTGTCCCATCGCTTGCGTCGGCGTTGCGTGGTGGTGATCGCGTCGCGCTGGTCGCCGAGTTCAAGCGGCGTAGCCCATCGGCCGGCACGCTGGTCGCCGGTGAAGGGCCGGTTGATGTCGCTCGGCTGTATGAGCGTGAAGGCGCCACCGCGGTCTCGGTGCTTACCGACGCCAGCGACTTTGGGGGCGATCTGGCCGACCTGGATGCCGTGTGCGCAGCGGTGATGCTTCCGGCACTTCGCAAGGATTTCCTGGTGGATGCCGCCGGGCTGTACGAGGCGCGCGCTGTCGGCGCGTCGGCCGCACTGTTGATC
>JBDHKT010000556.1:0-2742 GCA_039586255.1 Gemmatimonadota bacterium
GGCCGACCTGCCGCCTGATCCAGTCACCGGCGATGATGATCCCGACCAGCGCGGTCAGCAGCGCCACGAATCCGCCGACCAGAATCGCCCTCCGCATCGTCCGCAGAATCGCGAAGGCCTGATCCTCCGGCACCCAGTAGAGGATTTGCCAGCGACCGTCGAACGCCCTGGCGGCCATCCCGACGATCGGCTCGCCGTCGGTTGATGTCGACCGCCGGACGCCGTCCGCGGCCAGGACCGCAGGATCGGGGTGCGGTTCCAGTAGTAAATCTTCGTTGGGGTCGCTGATCAGGCGCCCCCGCTGTTCGACGACCTGACCGTAGCCCCACCCCTGGGCGAGCTGGTTGAGGTTCGGACGTAGGGAAATCGATAGCGCGACCGTGCTCGTCGACTCGTCGATCTCCGCCTCGGAGACGTGCGCCAGTCCGGAGACCGCCTCCTGCCACCAGACTTCGTCGCTCTGCACGAAGTCCGATGTCAGCCCACTGCCTGCGACCACGAAACCGCTGCGGTCCGTTACGAACACTTCGGCGAACATGGAACGCTCAACCACTCCCGCGAGATGACGGTCGACCTCCGCGTCGACCTGCAGCGAACGCGTCTCAACCATCCGCCGCTCAGCTTCACCCATCGAGACGCGGTCGAGTCCGAGCTGGCGCGCTCGGGCTGCCCCGCGTACGGCGGCATCGATCACGGCCGGGGAAATCACGAGCATCTCCAGATCCCTGACGGCGCCCTGGACCGTGGCGTCCGTCACCGCAGCGGCCGAGCTGACCCGCTCTCGAAGCTGGCGCTCCACCTCGGGTTGCATGAGCTGGTTTGCGCCGCCCCAGGCCAGGGCGAAGAAGGCGACGATGACGATCAGCAATACGCCGCCGGCGATTCCGGAGAGCAACTGCTGCAGGTCGATGGCCTTCCAACCGGTAGTCTCAGGCACTGCAACCTCCATATGAGGCTTGATTCTGGTCAGGCCGGGGGTCCGAAGGGGGGGAGTTGGTAAGAACTGCGCCGACAACAGTTTGGCGCGTCAGGCGCCGTTAGTCAAGTGCGCCGCAGACTTCGATGTGGGATGTTCGATGTCCAGTGTTCAGTGTTCAGCTCACGCGTGCGCCCACCATGCACACGCGATCCCACCGCTCAGAAGCTCCCAGCCGACCTCATCGTAGCCCGCACCCGTCAACAGCGCGGCAAGCTCCTCGGGCTCCGCGAAACGCAGCACCGACTCTGGTAGGTAAGTGTACGCGTAGCTATGTTTTGAGATCACTCGCCCGGCCAACGGCAGCAAGCGGGTGAAGTAGAAGCGGTATAGCCACCTCAGCGGCCTGCGCTCCGGCATGGCGAAGTCGAGGATCACCAGCCGCGCACCGGGTCGCAGGACCCGCTTCAGTTCCCGCAAGCCCGCATCGATGTCGGTCAGGTTCCGGACGCCGAAAGCGGCCATCGCGCCGTCGAAGCCGCCCGCTGCGGCCGGTAGCTTTAGGGCATCGGCGCAGACCGGCGCGACCGCCAGCCGGGTGATCTTGGGAAGTCCTTTGCGGAGCATCGCCTGCGAGAAGTCGACTGCGAGGACATGACCGGTGAATCCCGGGCGCCGAGCAAGCTCGATCGCCAGATCGAGCGTCCCGGCGCACACATCCAGATAGCGCCCGCCAGGCCGGGAACCCCAACCCAGCCGATCGACGGCGCGTCGCCGCCAAGCACGATCGGTTGTGAGGCTGAGGAGATGGTTGAGCAGATCGTAGCGCGGCGCGATCGCCGAGAACATCTCGCGGACCGCCTGCGCTCGCTCACCCTGGAACTCGGCCTCCAGCGGGGCGCGGGGATGCCTCGGCGAGCTTGTCATGATTGGCGGCGAACTTACGGGAGGGGGTCAACCCCTGCAACCCGGTGAGACGGGACCGCCCACCCAGCCGTAGGGCTCCAGGCCCCGGGAGCGCCCCCAATCCGCCCGGCGGTGAGCCACCCGACGACAAGGAGCTGGTCGCCCGGGCCCTGAAAGGGGATGAGGCGGCGTATCGAGAACTACTCGAGCGCTTCCGACGGCCCGTCTTCTCCCTGATCTACCGGATGATCGGGGACCGTGAGCAAGCCGAGGACCTGGCGCAGGAATCCTTCGTCAAAGCCTTCAACAACCTCGACAGCTACAATCCCAACTACCGGTTCTCCTCCTGGCTGTTCAAGATCGCCAATAACCACGCCATCGATCACCTGAGGCGCGCGCGACTCCCCACCGTCTCGATCCACGGCTCACCCCACGCCGCCGACGCCGAACGCGAGGTTCCTTGCCCTCCAACTGGGAAGCGAGATCGAGCAGGCCATCACCAAGCTGCGACCCGAGTACAGAACCGCAGTCATCCTGCGCCACGTCGAGAACAGGCCGTACGAGGAGATCGCCGAGATCATGGACGTCCCTATCGGGACGGTGAAGACATTCCTCCACCGGGCCCGGGCGGAGCTACGCGCCGAACTGGGCCACCTACGGAGGGAAGAGGAATGATGGGAGTTTGGGAGTCGGGGATTCAGGGATTCGGGGATCTGGGAGCCGAGAATCCGAGGCATCCGTGGAATCGGGGACTCGGGGAATCCACCTCCCGTATTCCCGTATTCCCGGATTCCACGGATTCCACGGATTCCACGGATTGCCGGTTCTAAATCTTGAATTCACAACACCTTACAACCTTGAGTTCGCAATTCCCGAATTCCCGTATTCCCCCTGAAACCTGGCGAGGGGTTCTCTCGTAA
>JBDHKT010000557.1:0-2086 GCA_039586255.1 Gemmatimonadota bacterium
GGCCCTGTAGAAGGCGCCTAGCGTCTGGGATCTTGAGGTAGCCGTACAGGCGTGCCGAGAGGATATCACGCCGGTAGGCGTCCTCGTCGATGTCCACCACCTCAGCTTCCTTCTCACGACCGATCCCGCCCGTGAGGTACGACTGGGCGACCTGACCGGCCGCGGCGGGGCTGGTAGCGAAGACGGCGGACTGGACCTTGACCCCTGCCGGTATCCCCAGCGCCGTGAGAGAGGTACCTATCGCACCGCACACGTCCCGGGCGGTGCCGTCACCGCCGGCGAACAGCAGCAGATCGACACCCTGCGCCGCCATCCGGCGCGCGGCCTCCGCGGTGTCTTCGGGTGTGGTGCGCGGAGATGAACCGGACCCGATCACCCGTGGCTTCAGCCCGCAGGCAGCCGCGCCGGTTTCCCCCATGCTGCCGCTGAAGGTGAGAAGCTCCAGGCCCTCGCCGAGTGGGGCGAGCGCCGCCAGCGCCTGCTCGGCACGCTTCTCGGCCTGCGGCAGGGCGCCGAGCTGTTCGGCGCGCCGGAGCAGCTCGAGGCCGTCTGTGCCCTTGAGACCGACGGAGCCACCCATGCCTGCCACGGGATTGACGATGAGGCCCAGTTTCTTCATCGGGCGGTCTTCTTATGCTACCCCCGGATCTTCGCCGAGCTCTCCCCGTGCTTCTTCAGGAAGGCCCGCCACGTCACAGCCCACTTCTCGGGGTCATCGAGACTGCTGTCATCGATCTTGTGCACGACGCTGTTGTGTGGTGCTCGCTTGACGGTCTGTGGCTCGGTCCGCGCCTCCTGGACCACGTGTCGCAGCCCGTCCAGGTACTCGTCCAATTCCTCTTTGGAGTAGGACTCGGTGGGCTCGATCGTGAAAGGCTGGGGCACCACGAACGGATGGTGGCTCTGCCAGAGGTGGAAACCGAAGTCGGCCAGGCGGAGCGTCACGTCGTGGGTGTCTATACCGGTCTCCTCGTACAGCTTCTCCCAGGAGTACCGCACCTGCTCGATCCTTCGCACCCCGCCCGGATAAGGGGAGGTGGCACCGTCTATCTCCGTGATCTTCTTGAGCAGGTAGTTGTTGTTGAGAACTGCGATCCGCGCAGTTTCCATGAGGCCTTCGGCGCCCATACCGAGAACCCAGGCGTACGACTTCAGGATCACCGGAAAGGCGCCGTAGAAGCAGCGCACCTTGCCTATGGAGTGCGGAACGTCATAGTCGAGGGAGTACTTGTCGCTGTCGAAGCCGACCAGGGGAACGGGCAGGTAATCGGCCAGCTCCTCGGTGGCACCGATGGCGCCCGCGCCGGGACCACCGCACCCGTGCGGGGCGCCAAAGGTCTTGTGCAGGTTGAAGAAACAGAGGTCGAAGTCCGCCTCACGCGCCCGGGTGATTCCCAGGATGCCGTTGGCGTTGGCCTGGTCGTATCCGCAGATGCCGCCCGCTTCGTGAACGATGCGTGTGAATTCGGCGATCTTGGGGTTGAAGATGCCGATGTCTTCGGGATTGGTGATGAAGAGGCCGGCGGTGCGCTCCGAGACGGCGGCCTTCAATGCCTCCAGATCCGGCATCCCCTGCTCGTCGGGATAGAGGGTGACGATTCTGTACCCCTTCACCGCGGCGGCGGCGGCGTCGGACGGGTGAGAGAATATCGTCGTGATCAGCTCGTCCCTCGTGTCTGCCTCTCCCCGCACCTCGTGGTACTTGTGCATCATGGCGGCCATTGTGAGGATCGCATGCGAGCCCGAGCTGGGCTGAAGCGAGAACCTGTCCAGTCCCGAGATCTCCCGAAGGAATAGATCCAGCTCGTACATTACGCGCAGTGCACCCTGCACGGTGCTCTCGTCCTGGTGTGGATGGATGTCTTGTGCCTTCGGGGAGGCCGCGATCTGCTCATTGATCTTGGGATTGTACTTGACTGTGCACGTTCCCTGGCCGATGTCCACGTTCAAGTCCGCTCCCAGATTCTGCTGCGATAGACGGAGGTAATGCTTCAGCACTCGCATCTGTCCCACCTCGGGCAGGGCCGGCGCCTTTGCCCTCCGCATGCTCGCCGGGATTCGCGAGAGACCGTCCCCCACCACCTCG
>JBDHKT010000558.1:0-2084 GCA_039586255.1 Gemmatimonadota bacterium
TCGCCCGGATCTCCTTCGAGGAGGGCATCGCCGAGGAACTGAGGGTGGGCATCGGTGACCGGATCACATGGGACATTCAGGGCGTGCCCCTCGAGACCGAGATCAGCAGTGTGCGTCGCGTCGACTGGGCCCGCTTCGAGCCGAACTTCTTCGCAGTGTTCGAGCCGGGCGTCCTCGACGAAGCGCCTCAGAGCCTACTCATGTTAACTCGCGTCGACGATCCCATCACCCGGGCCGAGGTACAGCGCGACCTGGTCATCGATCACCCGAACGTCGCGGCCATCGACATCACCGTCATTATCGAGGCGATCGATTCCATCCTCAGCAAGGTGGCGCTCGCGATTCGCTTCATGGCTCTGTTCAGCATCGCCTGCGGACTCGTGATCCTGATCGGCGCCATCGCGACATCCCGCTACCAGCGGACCCGCGAGTCGGTCCTGCTCAAAACGCTGGGCGCCCGCTCACGCGTCATCGCCCGCATCCTGGCCACCGAATACTTCGCACTCGGTTCTTTCGCCGGCCTCGCCGGCGTTACCCTCGCCGCCATCGCCGCTTGGATCGCCGTCACGTTCCTGTTCGAGATGAGCTTCAATCTGCCGGCGCTACCGCTGTTGGCTTTCTGGATAGGAACAGCGCTGCTCACCACCATCATCGGACTGGCCAACAGCCGCGAAGTCCTGCGACGCACGCCGCTGGCAGGTATGCGCGATTTCGCAGAGTGAGGCCGCCGGCGCCTCCTGGCCCCGCTCGAGGCGGCGCAGAGAGAGGCTGGGAGTGGGTCGTCGAGCGAAGCTGGTTTTAGCGACCCCGCGGTCACGGCGGCAGGCGTGAGCGCGGGGGAGGCCGGAGCGAGACGACCCGCTCCCGGCCGCCCTAGCTGACTAGTCGACCAGCGTTCCTTCCTCGCGCCGACCCTGCCAGTGACGGAGCAGCTCCTCCATCTCGCGCTCCAGGAACGCGTAGAAGTCGCGCTTCGCCGTCAATCGCTGCTTGCGCTCCGGCGACGCGGACTCGAGTACCCCCAGACCACGCTCCGCCAACGCCCGCGCCTGCGACACCCCCACGATCCGCTGCCGCATGATCCCCTCGAACGCGTCCGGCCGCACCCGGTAGTGGCTCTGCCGCGCGCCCCGCACACCCACCCGCTCCAGCAGACCCAGGCTCTCCAGCAGCCGCGTGTTCGTGCTCACCGACCCCTTGCTCACACCCAGCGCATCGACTAGTTGTCCCGCTGTCTGATGCGGCGGCTCGCATACGTGCAGCCACCCCCAGATCCGGCCGGCGGTGCGCGGCAGCCCCCAGCGCTCGAACAGGAGTCCCCACTCTTCAGCGTAGGCCAGGAGGCTCTCGTGCCGCAGGTTCTCGTTCTCTGTGTTTGGGTTCATGCCCGCTTGACAGTTCTAGACGTTCAATATATACTGAACTAGGAATACTATGTCAATAGATGACCCGAGCTTCCGGTGGCTACCATGAACCGCACCCGAACCCTCGCCCTCGTACTCACCCTCTTCTCCGCGCCGGCACTGGCACACGGCCAGGAGTCTGCCCGGGACATCATCGACCGGGTCGACCGCATCATGCGGGGCGAGTCGAGTTACGGCGTCGCGAGTATGGAAGTGGTGACGGAGAACTGGGACCGCAGCATGACCATGGAGGTCTGGTCGCTGGGGACCGACTACTCGCTGATCCGCATCACGGCACCAAACAAAGAGGCGGGCACGGCGACGCTGAAGGCCGGCGACGACATCTGGAACTACCTGCCGCGGGTCGACCGCTCGATCAAGATCCCGGCGTCGCTGATGATGGGCGCCTGGATGGGCTCTCACTTTACCAACGACGATCTGGTGAAGGAGAGCCGGCTGGTCGAGGACTACGACATCGAGATCGACTTCGAGGGGGCGCGCGCCGGCGTGGAGGTCTGGGAGTTCGTACTGACGCCGAAGCCGGAGGCTGCGGTCGTCTGGGGGCGCATCACCTACGAGGTACGTAAAGACGATCTGATGCCGGTGTGGGCTCGTTACTACGACGAAGACGGTGCGCTGGTTCGTACGATGACGTTCAGCGACTACCGGGTGATGGGCGGT
>JBDHKT010000559.1:0-2083 GCA_039586255.1 Gemmatimonadota bacterium
AACGGAGAGACAAAGTCCTACTGGCCGGTCGGCTTCGTCGATGACGATCCCGCGAAGCAGGGACGTACGGTGCACGGTCGGCCGGTGCTGGGTACAGGGGCCGATCTGAAACGGGTGGTGGAGAGCGGCTACGTGCGGGAGATCTTGTTGGCGATCCCCTCCGCCAGCGGTGCCGAGCTTCGCCGCATCGTGGAGCGCTGCGGCGAGCAGGTGCCCGGTGTCACGGTAAAGACGCTACCGAGCCTGACCGACCTGATATCGGGCCGGGTCAGCCTGCAACAGTTTCACGAGGTGCGGATCGAGGACCTGTTGAAGCGAACGCCTCACGACCTCGATCCGGATCGCGTGCGTGAGTTCATCGTCGGCAAGGTCGTGCTCGTGACCGGCGCCGGCGGCTCCATCGGGTCGGAGCTCTGCCGCCAGGTGGCCGCGTATGGCCCGGCCGAGCTCATCATGTTCGAGCAGAGCGAGTACAATCTGTATGCGATCGATGCGGAGGTGGGCGAGCGCTATCCGGAGGTGAGGCACCGGGCGGTGTTGGGTGACGCCAGCCACGAGGCATCGGTGCAGCCGGTCGTTCTGCGGGCCAAGCCCGACATCATCTTCCACGCCGCTGCCTACAAGCACGTGCCGTTACTGGAAGAGAACCCGTGTGAGGGCGTGGCGAACAACGTCTTGGGCGTGATAAACACGGCGCTGGCGGCGGATGCCGCGGCAGTCGAGCATTTCGTCTTCGTATCCACCGACAAAGCCGTGCGGCCGGTGAGCGTCATGGGCGCCGCCAAGCGGGTCGGCGAGGTCTTTATCCAGCTCATGGCCGGGCGCAGCGACACACACTTCAACGTCGTCCGCTTCGGCAACGTGCTGGGAAGCTCGGGGAGCGTAATCCCGAAGTTCACCGACCAGATCCGCCGCGGCCTACCGGTGACGATTACCGATGCCCGAGTGCGACGCTACTTCATGCTCACCGGCGAGGCGGTCCAGCTCGTTATGCAGGCCGCCAGCCTCTCGCGCAGCGGTGACATCTTCGTCCTCGACATGGGAGAGGCCGTCTCGATCGAGGAGCTGGCCCGCGACGTGGCCCAGCTGATGGGTGCTTCGGAGGACGGGGTGCCGCAGGTCGAGTTCCAGTACACGGGCCTGCGGCCGGGAGAGAAGCTCGAGGAGGAGCTCCGCATAGAGGGGACGGAGGAACGACCCACCGGCTTCGAGAGCATCATGGTGGAGGGCCATCGTAGCCCGCTTAGCTGGGATGCATTACAGACGATGCTCGATCGGCTCATCCCGGCCGCCCGGGGCGGCGATGTAGGGCGTACCGTGAGGGCGCTCGCCGAGCTCGTGCCCGAGTACACGCCCGTCACGCCGCGTTACGCGGAAATCCTGTCAGCAGTCTCTAGGGAGTCGAGCTAACGGGAGGGGCGGAAGGGCGCCAGGGGTGGGACTGCGATCCCAGCGCCCCCCAAGAACCGCTCTATAGTTCTTCTTCGGTCGTCCAGACCCAGGGTATCACGCCCAGCGCCCGGAAGTCTACCGTCACCGACACGAAAAGCTTGATCTGGTTGTAAAAGTGGCCGGGCCACGAGCGCGTCGGGTCGAGGGGATCACCCGGCCCTAGCTCCTCGGGGGCATCGCCCTTGCCGATGGAGAGTGCTCCGATCGTGAACTCGAGTCCTGACAGCCAGGCGACGGCATTCACGTTCAGGTCGAAGCCATCCCACTCGCCGGCGAACCGAAGGAACGCGTTTTCGCCGGCCTGGAAGTCGAAGGACACGGCCCCGAACACACCGCCACTCCGGTTTTCGCCCTCGATCTGCGGATTGTCCTCGAGGAACGTACCGGTCCCCCAGCCGCCTGAGATCGTCACCCAACTCAGTATGTCACCGCGCCCCGGTCCGACCACGTAGGTGAACACGCCGTAGAACGAGGACGCCTTGAACCAATCGTCGTAGAACTCGTCCTCGATCCCGTAGCGGCCCAGGTTGGCTGTCGTGAGCTGCTGTACCCCCACGGCTATGCTGGGGAAGCCGCCGCGCTGCCGCACTATCTGCAGCTTCCCGAAGAGGCTGAACCTATCTACCGCCCC
>JBDHKT010000560.1:0-2080 GCA_039586255.1 Gemmatimonadota bacterium
GGACGCGGTCGAGCGGGTCGAGGAACTGAAAGATCTCTACAAGGAGGAGCCACGCTACAAGGAGCTGCTGGACTACGCAGCGACCCTCGAGGGGCTATCGCGCCATACATCAGTGCACGCCGCCGGCGTCGTTATCGCGCCCGGGCCGCTGGATGACTACGTGCCGGTGATGACAGCTCCGGCGCGCGGCGCGGCGGCCGAGTCGGTGAACGGCGACCTGGTGATCACGCAGTACGATATGGTGAGCCTCGAGAAGACGGGGATGCTGAAGTTCGACTTCCTCGGCCTGAAGACGCTCACGGTGATCAGCGACGCGACGGCGAATATCAAGCAGCGGCACGGGGTCGAGCTCGACTGGGACGAGCTGGGGCTCGAGGACCCGGAGGTGTACGAGATGCTGGCGAGCGGCGCGACGGCCGGCGTCTTCCAGTTCGAGTCCTCGCTGGCGACCGACAAGCTGCGGGCCATGCGTTGCGACCGCTTCGACGACCTGATCGCGGTGAACGCGCTCATCCGACCGGGCCCCCTCGACTCGGGCATGACCGACGTTTACATCCGCCGCAAGCGGGGCACGGAGCCGGTGAGTTACCCGCACGAGACGCTGGCCGACGTGTTGGAATCGACCTACGGCGTCATCACTTACCAAGAGCAGGTGATGAAGGCCGCTAACAGCATGGCGGGGTTCAGCCTCGCCGAAGCCGATGTGCTCCGCAAAGCGGTCGGTAAGAAGGATCCGGTGCTGATCCGCCAGGAGCTCGATCGGTTCATCGAGCGGTCGATCGCTCGTGGCGTGCGGCGGCGCGAGGCGGAACACATCGCCTCGATGCTGGAGACATTCGGTCGCTACGGCTTCAACAAAGCGCACGCGGCGGCCTACGCCCTCCTCTCCTACAGGACGGCCTGGCTGAAGCGCCACTACCCGGCAGAGTTCATGGCGGCGCTGCTGACCTCGGAGATCGGCAACACCGACAAGGTGGTCGGCTCGATCAACCAGTGCCGTTCGCTCGGCCTAGAGGTCATGGCACCGCACGTGAACGAGTCCGGCTACAAGTTCACGGTGGTGAGTGACAGCAGCATCCGCTTCGGGCTGGGCGCGATCCGCGGCGTCGGTCGCTCGGCGATCGACTCGATCATCGAGGCGCGCCGCAGCGACGGGCCCTTCGTCTCGCTGTTCGATTTCTGCAGCAGGGTCGATCTGCGCCTCAACAACAAGCGGGTTATCGAGGCGCTGATCGGAGCCGGCGCATTCGACGGGCTCGGCCCGCGCGCCGCCCTGGCGGAAGGGCTCGAGGTAACGTTGCGCGAGGCGCAGCTGCAGCAACGGGAACGCGAGACCGGCCAGGCCAGCTTGTTCGGCGGTGACGATGAAAGCCACGTCGGCCCGTCGGAGCCGCCGCTACCCAACGTGCCCGAGTGGAGCGAGCAGGAGAAGCTGGCGCGTGAAAAGGAAATGGTGGGCTTCTTCGTGTCGGGCCATCCGCTCGACGCACACCGCGACCTGGTCGAGCTGTACGCGCAGCGCACCAATGCCAGCAACCTGGCGGAGCGGCGCGATCGCAAGGTCGAGATCGCCTGCGTGGTCACCGAGGTCTCGCGGCGCATCTCGCGCAAGGACGGCTCGGAGTGGGCGCGCATCGTGTTCGAGGACTACCACGGTACGGCCACCGCTCTCGCGTTCCGCGACGCCTGGAGCAGGAATCGCGACACACTGGAGCAGGGCAAGCCGGTGCTGTTGAGGGGCAGCGTCTCGGGTCGGGAGCGCGACGAAGGCGATCCACCCATGTTCCTCGACGCCGCCACCCCGCTCGAAGAGGTCTACGAGAGCGGGCGCGTCGCCGTCTGCCTCGAGCTGTCGAGCTCGTCGGAGGTCGACGCCGACCGCCTGGAGAGGGCGATTAAGATCGCCCGCGCGCACCCGGGGCCGGCGGCCATCCACGTCGTTCTCGAGAACGGTAGCGATGAGCCCTCGCGTCTGCGGTCCCGCGCGCTCCGTGTCGCCCCGGTCCCCTCGGTGCTGGCGGAATTGCGAACGGTGCTAGGGGAAAACCGCGTCCGCTTGGTCGAGGTGGCGGGAAGTTGA
>JBDHKT010000561.1:0-2328 GCA_039586255.1 Gemmatimonadota bacterium
GGCGGCCTCCTGCTCGGCAACATAGTCGGCGTGGTTGAATCCGAACCGGTTGGCCCGCCGCATCGGTCCCTGCCAATCCACCTCTCGAGCTATCTGTCCGTTATGGCAGCCCTGGCAGAAGCTCGGATCCGGGAAGGAGACTTCCGCCGGCTGGACCGAGTGACAGCCGTCGCAACTCGAGAACAGGCTGGCGTGAGGCTTGTGGTCGAATTTATCACCGCCGCTCATCGACCAACCCCATGCACTCACGGCCGCCAGTAGAGCGGCGACCAGCAAAGCTCCTACAGGTCGGCGGTAACTCACCTTGTCCTCCCAGGTTCCGAACCCAGATAGTACGACAGTCCAAACACGGCCCGCCACTGGGTCCAATCGATGGCAGCCGCATCGTCTTTCCGGTCGTTCTGGTAGCGCTCGATCCCGGCATACACCGTCCCGACGCGAGTGCGCCAGCGGGAGTCCAGCCCGACGCTCCAGGTCTGACCCTCGCCGACCCGGAACTCCCACTGCTGGACGAACCTCGAGAACCGCGCGCCGATCGATAGATCCGGCATCGGGTAGTAGTCGGCCCGCAGGTCGCCGGCACTGATCGCGGAACCGAAGCCCCAGTTCAGCCAGTAGGCGCCCTGGAAGTTCCAGTCGGCCAGCGGCCGCCAACTCGCCCAGATACCGGTTCGCCAGCTATCGTCAGATGTCTCGTAGAACGAGGTCTCGGCGCCGGTATCGCCGTAGTTGCGCGTCTCGACGTCCAGCCGGATGTCCAGGTTGTTGACCGGCCGAAGGCCAAACGCCAAACCGTAGCCGGCGTAGGCCACGGGGCTGAACGCCACCCAGATCGTCTGCAGGCTGAAGACCGGGCGATAGCGCAGGTACCGGCCCTCCAGGTACATCAGGTCGTTGGGCGTCCAACCCACCTTCGCGCCGGCCTTGCCCCACCAGCCCGCGGCCAGGTCGTAGTCGGCATGTCCGTCGAGCCGCAGCCGTCGGTTAGGCGAAACATAGGCGGCCTCGAAGCCGAATCGCTCCGAGCTTATCCCCGAGCGATCGGTCTCTATCTCTCGCTGGTAGATCGCCGCGAGCGACAGCCCCTGCAGCGGCGTCGCCGAGCCGCGAAAGCCAAACAGGTAGTTGTCGTTGAGCGGCTGGAACGAGCCGAGCGACTCGAGTGCGCTCGACGTCACGCGCTCCGGCAGACCGCGCTCCAGCCCCCAGCCGCCGTACGCCTCCAGCTCGAGGCGGACCGGCCGATAGCGCCAGAGAACCGAGATGCCGTCGTAGCCGTACCAGCCGAGCCCGCTCGTCTGGTAGTCGCGGCCCAGTCGGATCCGATATGACGGCCGGTTCAACTCCAGGTAGGCGGCGAAAACATCGAAGTGGTCGTTCTCCGTTCGCGGCCAGAACTTCTCCTCGCTCGCCCCGAGGGCGCCGCGGAACCGCGTGTTGGCATAGAACCGTAACCCCTCGATCCCGAAGCCGAAAACGTTCAGGTCAAGGTCCAGCCACACGGGAACAGTCGAGATCTTCGCGTCCGAGCGATAGTAGTAGCAGTAGTCCGCACCGGTAGCGCAGGTGACGAGGATGCCGTTGTACTCGCGCTGCGTCGTCCCGCTCCCGGTTGTCATGCCGACCTCTACGCTGTCGAGGGCCAGCGTCTGCGCCTCGACATACTGTACGCGAGTCGTGGCGCGAGCCCGCCATTGCTGCGCGTAGAGTGCGGCCGAACCCCAGCTACCCCATACGACGGCGGCGCCGAGGAGCGCGACT
Source organism: Gemmatimonadota bacterium (assembly GCA_039586255.1). GTDB lineage: Bacteria > Gemmatimonadota > Gemmatimonadetes > Palauibacterales > KS3-K002. The sequence continues at coordinate 1,762 of JBDHKT010000561.1, forward strand.
CCAACTCGCCAGCTTTGGAGTCGGGCCCCGACCCGCGTCTGAGATAGGTCTGAGACCCTCACTTTTTCCTCCCGAATCCCGGATGAGTCGTATTTCCGGCTTCATGGCCCCGCACCATCACCTCCCGGGCAGGCAGGGCCGGCAGGCGCGACCGGCCCCGCTTCAGCGCGCGGCCGTTCGCTCGTATGTCACTAGCTCCCGAAGTACTCTGCCAGCATGGCTTCGATCGAAGCCACCAGCAGGTCCTCCAGGAAGTTCGGGTTATGGACCCCGTCGCCGCTCGCCTTATGCGCCGACCATTCGATGCCGTCCGGATCCGGCAGGTTCTCCGGATCATCCGGGTCCCCATCCGGACCGGCGATCCCCTCGTAGACTATGGCTCCGGCGAACCAAGGCTTGTCCGAAGTGTGGGCGATCTGCGCGTTCCACATCGCGCCCTCGGCCACCGTGACGATCCCGTCCCGCGGATCGAGCTGCACCGTGTCCTCAGGAGAAGACACCGCCCGCAAGATGATCCGCGGCAGCAATCCCGTATCATCAGGGTAGGGATCCATCACACCGTCGAGA
>JBDHKT010000562.1:0-2066 GCA_039586255.1 Gemmatimonadota bacterium
AGCCCAGCAGCAGCGCCGCCAGCGCCGTGGCCGTCACCACTACGACGAGGAACGCCTGAAACTGCCAGCCGCCCCGCGGGTGAGTGCCCCGGCAGTGCGGGCAGCGATGAGTGTGGTCTGGAATGAACGCGTCGCAGTGCCGGCAAGTCTTCAAAAGAACACCACCGCGATGAACCAGACGACCAGCGCCGTGATCAGCACCGGCAATACCGTGTAGTAGAAGAGGAGCTTGGCAGCCCCACGGAAGTACTCCCACTCATCCCGCTCCGCCTTCCGCAACGCGAGCCAGCAGGGGCGGCACAGATGCTCGATCGTCTCGGTCAGCCGGTTCAGCCGATAGTACCGCGCCTCGGCGGCTTTATCCCCGCACATCGGACACTGCTGCATCGCAGGCCTCCTCCCACATAAACGCCGGTTTACTCTTGCCAAATAATATGCCGGGGCCTCCCGTACGGCGCCAGCGCTAAGTGGTTTGTCTCCCTCCTGCTGAGGGCTAGACCCCAGCACGGGAGCGGGCTAGCTTGCCGGATCATGCCATGGTATCAAATCCAGGACCTGATGGTCACGGTGGCGATCTCGCTCGCAGTGCTCATCCCGGTCACAGGCCTCACGCTGCGCTTCGGTGTCAAACCCTTCCTGAAAGAGATCGCCGACATCCGGGCGGCACGCAGGGGCCACCTCGTGGAGGATGTCTCCCACGAGCGGCTGGCGCGGATAGAGAGGCAGCTGGAGGATCTGGAGACGTCGATGCGGCGACTGGTCCAGGTCGCGGAGTTCGACCGGCAGCTGAAGTCAGGGCGTTCCGACTAGCAGGTTTCCAAGAATAGACAGCGGAGCGGTTGCCGTGGGGCACCAAGGCCGGTCGTCTCGCTTCGTGTCGCGCGCATCACTTGCGGGAACGGCGGCTGCGCCGCCGGCGCGCTCCGAACTACGCTCGGACGACTGGCCTCGGCGCCCCACGCGAGCCAGTGCCCACAACCCTCCAGCAGCCAGCTAGCAGGAGCGCCCTGGTTGGTTTCAGGTAGGCTCACTTCGATCGCTTAATCGTGATCCGGGCGTCCCGGGTCACGATCACAATCTCATGCCCCTCCTCGATCACCGTCGCGATCACCGAGCTGCCGCCACGCACTTCGATATCCACGTCGCCCATGCTCCCGGCGAAGCGCAGCTGCTCCGGCACGGGCGCGTCCGCCAACCCAGGGACCTCTACCATCTCTATCATCAGGCGCTCGAGATCCTCGCGAGTCTGCGACTGCAGCTCGGCCTCGCGCTCCAGGAGCACACCTACCGATAGGTCCATTTCGAGGTCGAGGAGTGTATCGCCTTCCGCGAGCAAGAGCTCCGTCAGCTCGTCGGCGAACGCTAGTTCTTCGCCCTCCGAGAGCAGCAGCTCCGTCAGCAACTGCTGCCGCATCTGCTGCTCCTGAATCTGCCCGAGCAACTCTGCGTACTCGGCTTCTTCGTGCTTTGGGAGATGCGGCTCAGCCCGCTCGTTCGCGGTGAGCGTGACCTCGCCGACCACAGCGCCGCGACGGTACTTGAACGTCACAGTCTGACCGGCCGATACAGCGCCGAATCGTTCCCCGCCCTCGTCTTCGGTGAGCGAGACGCCGTCGATCTCGACCAGCACGTCGCCGCGCTGTAGCCCGGCACGATCCGCAGGGCTGCCCGGTTCCACACGGAAGACCTCGGGCGGTTCCTTGAACTGCCAGACCGGCGGCCTACCCGACTCTCCCCGGTGGACGGAGCAGTTGCAGCTGATGCCGAAGCCGAACCAGCCACCCGGGAAAACGGGGCGCGTCACGATTTCCACGTGGGGCGCCACGAGGACCAGGGGCTCTGCTACCATATACGGCTCGACCTCCACCACCACCGCAGTGTCCAACTCAATGCCGACGATCACCTCGGGCTCTACTGCCACGGCGATCTCCGGCTCGGGCGCCACGACCACCTCGACCGGTTCGACCAGCACGTGCCACTCGTCCCCCGCTTCCACCACACGCAAGCACTGAGTGCCCGCTTCGATCCGGATCAAGGCGAGGCGCTCACCGCGACGGACCGTCAGC
>JBDHKT010000563.1:0-2066 GCA_039586255.1 Gemmatimonadota bacterium
TGGTAGGGCTGTACCTCCGCGATGATCCCAAGTTCGCCGAAACGCTCGAAATCGTCTTCCTCTATCACTTGAGCGTGGATCATGCGGAAACGGCGGTCCCGGGGACCGTTGGCCTCGATCGCCATCTCGAACCAGTCGAGCAGCGTGTCCACCGCCAGGTCGCCGATGGCGTGGACGTGCGGGTCCATCCCGGCCGAGTCGGCGCCGCGGATCAGCTCGGCCATCCCCGGCGGCTGCAGCACATGCTGTCGCCAGATGCCGCTGTTGTCCGGTTGGTGATCGTAGGGCTCCCTGAACCTGGCGCCGGAGTTACCCATGATGCCGTCCACGAAGCCCTTGAGGCCGCCGACCCTCAGAAGCCCATCGCCGTATCCCTCGGCGATGCCCAGCGCCGCCAGGTGCGGCCAGGTGTCAAGCGTCGGCCGGGCATAAACGCGCACGGTAAGTTCGCCCCTGTCACGCAGGTACTGGAAGACCTGCATCTGGTGCGCCCGTGTGATATCGTGGATCTCGGTGACCCCGTTCTCCGCCAGGCGCGCCAGTGCGACACGGGCTTCGAGCACCCGCTGCTCGAACGACTTCTCCGGGATGACCCGTCGAACCAAGCCCACCGCGCTGCCGGTGAGGATCCCCGTCGGCTCCCCGGTGGCCGGATCGCGTTCGATGGTGCCGCCATCGGGGTCCCGGGTCGCCCGGCCGATCCCCGCCAGCTCGAGCGCCACGCCGTTGGCCAGGAACTCGCTCCCGTCCCAGCGGGAGAGCAGCACCGGGGTCTCCGGCGTCAGCGCGTCGATCATCTCCCGGTGTGGCTTGAAGCGCTCTGCGGGCCCGGCCCCCTCTTCGCGCCCCGTGGAGCCCATCTCCCACTCTTCGTAGGCGCCCCAATCGCCATCCAGAATCCAGGCGTCCTCGGGCAGGCGATCCCGCGCCGCCGCGACTCGCTCGGCCAGCAGGTCGGCATCGGCCACGTCCAAAAGGTTGATGCCCAGCAGTAGCCGCGCCGCGTAGTCGAAATGGGTGTGGTTGTCGATGAAACCCGGCACGACGAACGCACCGTCCAGGTCGACCACGGCCGTCGCCGGCCCCCGGTAGCGCGCGATGTCGCCATCGTCGCCCACCGCCAAGATCCGGCCGTCACGGACGGCTACGGCCTCGGCCCGCGGCTGGTCCGGCTCGACCGTGTAGATCGCGCCACCCACGAGGATCAGGTCGGCCGTGGATCCGGCACCGCGTCGCGACGTCGTCTGCAGTGCGATCACCAGCGCCGCCACGGCGACTGCCATCAGCAGAAGGGAGTTACGCATGGGTCGCTTCCTAAGAAGGGTTGTAGGCGCGTGTGACAGCACATAATGTAGGCCGAAATCCGACCATCAACAGGGTGGGCACATGAGGCGACGCGACTTCCTCAGACTCGCCGGCACGGCCGGCGCCGCGGCGGTTTTCCCGGGCCTCGAGCGAGCGGGCCAGGCGATGCCGCTATCCGATCCGACGCTCGACCAGGGGATAGGCCAGCTACCGAACGGTACCTTCCGGGCCCGGCTGGCCAAGGCCGCGGAGCTCGCTGCGGAAGGCGGACTCTCGGCCCTGTTCTGTGAGCCGTCCACCAACTTCGCCTACCTGGCAGGCGGCAATTTCGGCCGCAGCGAGCGACTGATCGCACTGGTCATCCCGACCGCATCGATGGATCCGTTCTTCGTGGCGCCGCAGTTCGAGGTCGAGCGGGTACAACGAACGGTCCGCCCGGTCGGGGAGGTGCGGGGCTGGAGAGAGGAACAGGACCCGTTCTCGCTGATCGCCGAGGCCTTCGCCGTCCTACCGCCCGGTCGGATCGGGATCGAAGCGAGCGCCCGCTACGGCATGGCCACACGGCTAAGGGGCGCCCTCCCGGACTGGGAGCTGGCCGATGCGACCTCGATCTTCGAGGGCATGCGGATCATCAAGTCCGAGACCGAGATCAGCTTCATCCGCCACGCCGTTTCGATCACCGAGACCTCCATCGCCGCCACCTTCGCCAGCCTCGAAGCCGGCGTAACCGACCGCGAGGTGGCCGGCTATCTGAGCGGGCA
>JBDHKT010000564.1:0-2061 GCA_039586255.1 Gemmatimonadota bacterium
TCGTGGCATGACGTCTAAGAGCTGGTCCAGGCCATCCCGTCCGGTTCTTCACCGGCCGCGATCGTCATCATCACCTCGAAGCTGTCGAGGTCTATGACCGTCAACATGTTATCACCGGTATTTGCCACGTAGGCGACCTTGCCGTCGGGCCGGATCTCGATCCCGACTGGGAAGGAGCCGATCTCCAGGGTGCGGGCGACCTTCCAGCCGTCGAGCTCGATCTCGATGACCGCGCGGGCCTCCGCCTGGCTAACCAGCGCCCGCTTGCCGTCCGGCGTAACCTCCACCCGGATCGGGAAGCCGCCGACCTCCATGCTGTGGATCACTTCGTCGGTCGCGACGTCGATCACCGTGAACGTGCCCGCCGCACGATTGGTGACCAGCAAATAACTTCCGTCGGTCGTCACCGCGATACCCTCGGCGCCTTCGCCCGTCTCGATCTGACGGATCACCTCGCCGCTGCGGATATCGATGGCCGTTACGTTGCCCGATCCGATGTTTGCCGTGTACGCTTTGCCCCTACCCTCAGCCAGCGCCACCATGTGCGTGACTTCTTGACCGGTCCGGATAGCGCGCTTCACACTCAACGAGCCGACGTCGACCTCCACGAGATGCTTCGAGCCTTCGGTCGTCGCCCAGATCGAGGCGCCGTCCTTCGACGCCACCAGGCCGTGTGGGCTGCTGTGCTCTCCAAGATCGACCATCCCCACCACCGTCTGCTGCGGCACATCGACCACAGTCAGGCTGTTCGACCCGTAGTTGGCCACGAAAGCCAGCTTCCCGTCGGGCGTGACGGCTACCTCGTGGGGGCTGGGGCCGGTCTCGAGGCGGTTCACCTCCCTGCCCGTAGCCGGATCGATGAATGAGATCGTGTTCCCGCTCTTATTGGTGACGAGCAGCAGGCCGTCTTCTGCGGTCGGATCGGCCTGCCGGTAGCTCCCGAACGCCATAACGGCGACAAGGGTCGTGGTGAGGGCGAGTGGGGCTAAACGCATACGCATCTTCCCGTTCAATACGCTAAGTCACCGCACCACACGGAAGTACCGGGCGGCGCGGCGCGGCGAGGTCCTGAAGTAGTTGTTCGACGCGTACCGGAAGATACAGGGGGCTCGAGTAGCAAAAAAGAGTACCCGTGCAGCCGCTCAGATGGCAGCGAATCCGATCGCCTCGCTCGACCATTCGGGCGCCGAGCGGAACGCATCCAGCACCTCCTCGGGCTCGCCGACCACCTGCCACATCGCGCGGTGCCTCTCGTCCATGAAACGCTCCGCGATGCAGCGTTCCAACAACTCGATACAGGGGTCGAAGAAGCCGCCCGTGTTCACCATCACGATGGGGCCGAGGAACGTGCCCAGCCGCTTCAGCGAGATCGCCTCCAGCAGCTCGTCCAGCGTACCGGAGCCGCCCGGCAGCGCCACCACCGCGTCTACGCCATCCAGCAGCGCGCGCTTCCTCTCGTGCAGGTCCCCCACCTCGACGACCTCACCGATCCCCCGGTGGTACCACTCCAGCTCTTTCATGAACCGCGGGATGACACCGATGACCAATCCGCCCTCCGCCAAGGCACCGTCGGCGAGCCGGCCCATCGAGCCGACACCGCCGGCGCCGTAGACAATTGTCATCGAGTTCCTGGCGAGTATCCGGCCGAGCCGCTCGGCGGCCTCCTGGTAGACGGAATCCGCCTGGGCGCTCGACGCGCAGTATACGGTGACCCTACTTATCGACATGTCTCAATGGGAATGAGGGATTCCTAAATTCGAGAATTGCGAGAGTATTGGGAATTTTCGAATCTCGAGCAAGGGAATGGGAACTCGAATCCGTGGAATCCGTGGTATCCGTGGAATCCGGGAATTCGGGAATCCGTGACTACTAGACTAATAGACCAAGAGAATGCTCGATTTCTGAATGGCGGCGATTCTCAATTCGAGTAGTCAATTGTTCAAGTAGTCAATTAGCAGGTCGCTGAAAATGTGGTGATTTGATCGAATCGTTCCCTGCTCATGGAATCGAGTCGTTACATTTTTGCTGATCGTGCGGGGCGCGCGTCGCGCCTTCGTGGCT
>JBDHKT010000001.1:0-30917 GCA_039586255.1 Gemmatimonadota bacterium
CCGCGCCCGTCGTCCCTGCGTATCACCGTGGATGGCGAAGAACACATAACCAGCGGAATCGGAGTCGAGGTGGCCAACATGCCGGGCCTGACGGCGCCGATGCTGAGGCGGCCCGTAGGTCTCGTTCCGGACGGGCGGCCCGACGATGGCCTGCTCGACGTTTGCGTGTTGGCAGTCGAGACGACCTTCGATTTCCTGTCGGCGATGACTTCGATCATCGCGCGGCGCTACGGGCGGAATCCGCGGCTGCGCTACTTCCGGGGACGTGAGATTGTTGTCGAAGCCGATCCGCCGCTACCCGTGCAGATTGATGGCGAGCGGCTAGATAGGACGACACCGTTCGAAGCTAAGGTTCGACCCCGAGCCCTGAACGTTGTCGTACCGGTCGAATAGAGAGGTGTGGGTGTAGCCCCGATGCACGGCGAGTTCCTGATCGTCCGCGGCGCGCGAGAGCATAACCTCAAGAGTATCGACATCCGTGTTCCCCGCAACGAGCTCACGGTCATCACCGGGCTCTCGGGGTCCGGGAAGTCCAGTCTTGCCTTCGACACGATCTACGCGGAGGGCCAGCGTCGCTACGTCGAATCGCTATCCGCCTACGCACGCCAGTTCCTGGGGCTCATGGAGAAGCCGGATGTCGATTCGATCGAGGGTCTCTCGCCCGCGATCGCTATCGAGCAGAAGACGGCGGGACGGAATCCGCGCTCTACGGTCGGTACGATCACCGAGATCTACGACTACCTGCGCTTGCTGTGGGCGCGATGCGGGACGCCTCACTGCCCCTCCTGCTCGAAACCGGTCCGCCGGCAGACGCCGGAGCAGGTAGCCGATGCCGTGCTGGACTGGCCGCAGAAGACTCGGATCGAGGTGCTCGCCCCGCTCGTCAGGGGCCGCAAAGGGGAATTCCGCGATCTTTTCGAGCGGGCGCGCAAAGATGGTTTCGTGCGCGTGCGGGTGGATGGCACGACCTACGACCTGAACGACCCGCCGAAGCTCAACCGCCGTGTGAACCACGACATCGCGATCGTCGTCGACCGGCTGAGCGTGCGGGCCGGCGACAGAGCCCGTCTGACCGACTCGATCGAGATCGCGCTACGCACCGCCGACGGTGTGGTGCAGGTCGATCGCTACACCGATGGTGGCGAACCCGAGAGCCAGCTCTTCAGCGAGCGCTACGCATGCCCCGACTGCGGAATAAACCTGCCCGAGCTCGAGCCGCGACAGTTCTCCTTCAACTCGCCGTACGGCGCCTGCCCGGCATGTGGTGGCTTGGGCGTACGGAAGGTGGCGAACCCCGACCTGATGCTCGCCGATGCACGGCTCTCGTTGCTCGAGGGTGTCCTTATCCCATGGGGCTCGCCGGTCGGGTTCCTGCGCAAACGCGTCATCGAACCGCTGGCTCGCAAGCATGGTATCGGATCGAACACGCCCTGGTCCGATTTGCCGGAGGGCATGCGGGATGATGTCCTATTCGGGTCCGACGACCTCGATTGGGAGGGTGCGCTGGCACGGCTCGAGCTGCGCTACCACGAGACGACCAGCGACCGGCTCCGTGTCCGGTTATCGGAGTTCATGTCGGACGCCGTCTGTTCCGACTGCCACGGTGCCAGGCTTCGTGGTGAGGCGCTGGCCGTGACTTTCGAGGGTAAGTCGATCGGTGAGGTCGTTGGTCTGACGGCAGGCCGCGCGCTGGAATTCTTCGCCGCCAGGGGGGCCTACGCCGACGACCCGGTCGCCGGACCGATCGTCAAGCAGATCCTCGAGCGACTGCAGTTCCTCCACGACGTGGGAGTGAGCTACCTGACGCTGGGCCGCAGCGCAGAGAGCCTATCGGGAGGGGAGGCCCAACGCATCCGGCTGGCGACGCAGATCGGGTCCAGGCTGGTGGGCGTGCTCTACATCCTCGACGAGCCGTCGATCGGCCTCCACCAGCGCGACCACGCGAAGTTGCTGGGTACCCTCGAGTCGCTGCGCGATCTCGGCAACACGGTGATCGTCGTGGAGCACGACGAGTCGACGATCCGGCGTGCCGACCATGTAGTCGACCTCGGGCCCGGTGCCGGTCGTAGCGGCGGGGAGGTGGTGATGCAGGGAACGCTCGACGATGTGTTGACGTGCCGGGAGTCGTTGACCGGCGCGTACCTGCGCGGCGAGCGCAAGATAGATGTGCCGAATAGGCGGAGGCCGGGCGCTGGCAAGCAGTTGGTGGTGCGCGGCGCACGCCAGTACAACCTCAAGAACATCGATGTCGAGTTTCCGCTCGGTTGCTTCATCTGCGTCACAGGGGTGTCGGGCTCGGGCAAGTCGACGCTCGTCGAGGAGATCCTCTACCGTGAACTGGCGCGTCGACTCTACCGCTCGCGCCTCATCCCCGGCGATCATGAAGCCTTCGAGGGACTCGAGCATATCGACAAGGTCATCGATGTCGACCAATCGCCGATCGGTAGAACGCCCCGATCCAATCCGGCGACCTACGCCGGCGTTTTCACGCCGATCCGCCAGCTGTTCGCACAGCTACCCGAGTCGCGTATCCGCGGCTACGAGCCCGGCCGTTTCAGCTTTAATGTCAAGGGCGGCCGCTGTGAGGCCTGTCAGGGCGACGGCCTGGTGAAGATCGAGATGCACTTCCTGCCCGATGTATATGTTCCGTGTGAGGTGTGTCGCGGCCGGCGCTACAACCGCGAGACGCTCGAGGTCTTTTACAAAGGCAAGAGCGTCGCCGATGTCCTGGCGATGACAGTGGACGAAGCACTCGAATTCTTTCAGCCGATACCCACGGTGCGCCGGAAGCTGCAAACCCTGCGCGACGTCGGCTTGGGCTACCTGACGCTGGGTCAGTCGTCTACCACGCTCTCCGGTGGAGAAGCACAGCGCGTCAAGCTGGCTACCGAGCTCTCCAAGGTACAGACCGGCCGCACGCTCTACATACTGGATGAGCCGACCACCGGCCTGCACTTCGAGGACATCCGCATGTTGCTGGAAGTGTTGCACCGGCTGGTCGACCACGGCAACACCGTGGTCGTGATCGAGCATCAGCTCGACGTCATCAAGACGGCCGACTGGATCATCGATCTGGGGCCGGAGGGCGGCGACGAAGGCGGAGAGGTCGTGGCGGCGGGAGCGCCGGAAGAGGTGGCGCGCAGGAAGCAGAGCTTCACGGGTCAGTACTTGAGGCCGCTACTCAAACGCAAGAGAAAGAAGCGACGGGAGGCCGAGCATGTCGGAAGCTGAACATCGCCGTGAACCGAAGTATATCTTCCGCTCCTTCGAGGCGTATGCGCTGCCGCGTATGGCGGCGGCGCTGCCGAAGTGGGTGATGCCGGATCACATGACCGCCCTCGGTGCCCTCTCGGCGGCCGCGATCGGCGTATGCTACGCTTTGTCCGGACACAGCCCGAACTACCTTTGGGCTGCTAACATCCTCTGGGTGGTGAACTGGGTCGGAGACAGCCTGGACGGAACATTGGCGCGAGTCCGGCGCATCGAACGGCCGCGCTACGGCTACTACTTGGACCATACCGTCGACATGTTCTCCGTAGCGTTCGTCTGTCTGGGGCTCGGCTTCTCGCCCTACCTGCTGCTGTCCGTGGCCCTGATGATGTTGATCGCCTACTATCTGATGTCCATCAACGTGTACCTCGAGACGTTCGTGATGGGCTCGTTCCAGTTCGGCTATGAGTACATCGGGCCCACCGAGGTGCGTGTGATCCTCATCCTGGCCGCCAGCGCCCTGGCTCTGGGTTTCGAGCCGGTACTCGAACTTCGCAACGTACCGTTCGGCACGCTCGACTTCCTCACCCTAATCGGTGTTGCGGTAATGCTGTTGATGCTCCTGCGCCGCGTGGTAGCGAATCTGGGCAGCCTGGCGAAGCTGGAACCGGCCAACGTGGTGAAGGAGCCGCCGGCGACGGACAGTCCACAGCAGGGCTGATGACGGAGGTTCGAGAATTGCGTGGCCTCTTGAATGGTCGCAAACGGATGAGGAGTGAGAGCATGAGTCATCGAGCTATTCTATCAGCGCTGGTACTCGTTCTCGCCGCTTCGGCGCTGTATGCGCACGAGTTGTTCATCAAGCTCGATACGTACTTCCTCGAGTCGAATACGAGAGTACGTGTCCTGTTGCTCAACGGAACGTTCACGAACAGCGAGAATTCGATCACAGCCGACCGTGTGGTCGATGTGGCTCTGGCCGGCCCGGACGGTGTGTCCCGGCTGCAGCCGGAAGCCTGGGATGCTTCCTCCGATACGACCTACATAACTCTGCAGACGGGACCGCCGGGCACTTATGTCCTCGGGGTCTCGACCGGGTCGCGACTGATCGAGCTCGATGCGGAATCGTTCAACGAGTATTTGGAGCACGACGGGATTCTGGATGTCCTCGAAGCACGTCGGGCGACCGGGAAGCAGGGCGAAGACGCCGTCGAGCGTTATTCTAAGCACGTGAAGGCGGTGTACCAGGTTGGGGACGAGAGGACAGCCGGTTGGTCCCGCACGCTGGGGTATCCTGTGGAGATCGTACCGCTGGGAAACCCGTACCGACTGGCCCTGGGTCGGGAGCTTGCCTTCCGATGCTTGGTGCGCGGGGAGCCTGCGGCCAACCAACTGGTAATCGCAGGGGGTGACCTGGAGGGACAGGCGATCGAGGAACGCGACGCCAGGACCGACGACGACGGCGTCGTGCGGTTCACGGTCGATCAAGCCGGGAAGTGGTACGTGAGATTCATCCACATGGCGGAGACCGAGGAGGAAGGCGTCGACTACGAGTCCAATTGGGCCACGCTCACCTTCGAGGTGAGGTAGGCAGTCAGAGCAGAGGAACCGTGACTTATCTACTGGTCAAACACGGGGTCGCTGATTTCACAGAGTGGAGGCGCGTCTTCGACTCCGACGCCGAGGCTCAACGAGAAGCCGGCCTCGAGCTGCTTCATGTACTCCGCGACACGGGCGATTGTAATCTCGTCGTTCTTCTGTTCAGGGTCCACGGTTTGGCTTGTTCGCAGGTAGCGGCTTCTGCCGGCGAACCTGCGATAGCGGACTAGTCTTGGAGCGTTACTGTGATGGCATCATTCAAGTCTCTGCTTGAGGAGACGCTCGAGGGCTGGCGTGATGTACGCCAGGGGCTAATCGAAGAAGTGGAGAACATCCCCGAGGATCGCTTCGACTTCCGGCCGACGCCGGAGGTGAAGAGCGCGACGGAGCTGGTCCAGCACATCCTCGAGGTGGCTCTGATGATGGCGGGGGAACTGACCCGTGCCGACACGGACTTCCGGCGCGCTGCGTGGCCGGAGCTTCGCGATCTGCACGCCGCTCATGTTAAGGCGGCTACCACGAAGGCGGAGCTTCTGGATCTTCTCCGGACCACGATCGGTGAGGCGGAGCAGCAGTTCCTGGAGGCGGGCGAGCTGCAGATGCTGCAGTTCATCATACGCTTCGACGGCGAGCAGGGAACCCGGTTGGCCTGGCTTCAGCACGGCATCGCTCAGGAGATGTACCACCGTGGCCAACTCGTGCTCTACGAACGATTGATGGGGATCGAGCCGGCGCTCACTCGGAGAATCCGGTCATCCTCGTAGGGGCTGTGCCATGGATCGGGACAAAGTGAGCGAGATTCCGGAGGCGCTGAGGTCAGCGCTGCCCGAGAGATACCGGCTGCAGCGCGTGCTGGGGCGGGGCGGCATGGCCACCGTCTACCTGGCTGAGGATCTAAGGCACGAGCGGAAGGTGGCCGTCAAGGTGCTGCATCCTGAGCTCGCCGCCTCGATCGCTGGCGAGCGATTCCTCAAGGAGATCGGAATCTCGGCCCGGCTCAACCATCCACACATCCTCACGCTGATCGACTCCGCCGCGGCTGGCGGGTTCCTCTATTACGTCATGCCGTTCGTTGAGGGCGGATCGCTACGGGCGCTGCTGGAGCGCGAGGGGCGACTGAAGCCGGCGCGTGCGCTCGAGATCGTCGAGGAGGTGGCCGACGCTCTGAGCTATGCGCATCGGAACAAGATCGTACATCGCGATATCAAGCCCGAGAACATCCTGCTCGCCGAAGGACACGCCGTAGTCGCCGATTTCGGCGTCGCCAAGGCGATAAGCACGGCCGGCGGAGCGCAGCTGACTCGAACCGGCTTTCCCGTTGGCACGCTGGGCTACATGAGCCCCGAACAGGCGGCAGGGCGCGCCGATCTCGACGAGAGAACCGATATCTACAGCCTTGCCTGCGTTTTCTACGAGACCGTCATCGGTGAGGTCCCGGGGATGTGGATCAGAGACGAGGCCGGTAAGCTTGGCAGGTTCGTGGACGCGCCGGCCGGCCACCGCGAGAAGCTCGACGTGCTGCCCGGCGCCGTCCAGTTGTCGCTGGTGCGTGCCATGCGCCTGCGCCCGGAGGAACGCTTCATGACCGCGGGCGAGTTTTCACAAGCGCTGGCAGAGGGCTTCAGTGGTGAGGGGCGCCGGTACAGCGACCGCGAAGCCCAGGAGATCGTGCGGCGCGCGGCAGACATCGAGGCGCTGCCGACGCGAGACGGGGCAATGTCCCTGGGCGGCATCCAGCAGATCGCTGCCGAGGTGGGGATCGCGCCGGAGCACGTGCAGGAAGCTGCCGGCGCGCTCGAGGGGTCTCAGGAACCGGAGCTGGAGTCCGGCGGGTTCTTCGGGATCACCGGGAAGATCGAGCTGGAGCGCGTCGTCGAGCTGGAGGTCTCGCAGGAGATGTACGGCTTGTTGCTCGAGGAGATCCGTGATGCGATCGGCCAGTCCGGGACCGTGAACGAGACGTTCAACCGGTCGCTCTCCTGGGAGCACAAGCAGTCCGGCTGGGGAGAGCCCAGTCCGCTGCGCATCACCCTGAGCCCAGGGGAAGGGCAGACACGGATCCGGATCAGGGCGTACAAGGGCCAGGACGAAGATGTGATGAGCATTGTAGCGGTCACCTTCGGCCTCGTGTTCGGGTTGCTCTCCATTGCTCTAATGGGCGAGCTCGGCGCCGGCGTTGCCGGTGGTATCGCTGTCAGCGGCGCCGTCGCCACTTCCTGGTACGCCTTCCTCCGCGGCATCTTCCACAGGAAGGTACGGGTGCGGCTTCGCACGCTCTCGGGCCTGCTCGACCGCCTGGCCGACCACGTCGGCGCTGCCCGCGGGCCCGCTCTACCGAGACCGGGCCCGGAAGAAAACAAGCAGGCGCTCGATTAGCGGCAAAACGAAGGAGACGCACTATGGACCAGACGAGCTCGAGCCTTAGCGTGGCAGAGAAAATGCTGCTGGAACGCTGCTCCGACCTCGAACTCACCCGGCGAAGGGTCCGCCTCGTCGTGGTCAGCGGCCTCCTGCTCGCCGCAGCCCTCGTCGTCACGGCCCCGCTCATGGGATCGTGGGAGATCCTCCTCTTCTTCGCCGTGGCCTATATCCTCGTCACGACCTGGGAACGGGTCGGCTATGCCCGCGCCATCTTGGCTTACAAGGGCCTGGTCCTGAAGCTCGCCGCTCGGGCCGAGGCGCTGGAGCGCGGCGGGGGCAATGAGGGTCCCCCGATCTCTTGACACACACCGGTCAGAGTCCATAGCTTAGGGTCCCTTTCAGCTTCAGACATTCGAGGTTTCTAATCGCTGGGATGAGGGAACTGCCGGCGTGGGGCTGGACTGTGGTGAAGTGGTGGGGTGTCTCTTGGATCACCGACAGAAAAGATGACATGCGGGAAAGTAAGCTAATTAACAAAACAATCAACGAAGACGCTGGTTCTGAAGTGGCCCATCAGGGCGGCAGAGTAGTAGCGATCGAAGGTAAGCGAAGGGGCTCGAAGGCGTGGCTGTTCGGCGCCTACACCTTCCTAATCCTATGGGGGATGGCCTATCTGGTCCTGTTCTTCACGGACCGACTCCCCTTCTGATACCGCAATCCCTGTGATCTCTGAGGAGGGATCTTGGGCGTAGGCTGGATCATCGTGGTTGTGGTGGCGGTGGTTCTGTTCGCCGCCTTCCTGCTAAGCCGCCGTCGTAAGGTGGGGGCGAGGCCGGAGTCTGAGGCGTCGGTGGAAGAGACGGCGTCGGACGAGGTTGAGGAGACAGCCGAAGTCCCGGAGCTACGCGCCCAGGTCGTGGCACGTGGAGCGGAGTCGGAGGTGGCAGCTGCGGCTGAGGCGGTGGTGGCGGAGCGGGCCGCGAAGCCAGAGCCGACGGCGAAGGAGTTGCGCTCGCGTGTGGAGGAGCGGCTGGCGGATTCTGAGCGAATGCTGGGCGAGCTTCACAAGGCGGCCGAGCACGACGATGCGGTGGCGCAGCGGGTGGGTGGCGGGACGATGGAGATCATGGAAGAGGGGCTTCAAGAGGTCCGGTCACTGGCGGAGCATAAGAAGTGGAGCCAGGCCAAGGACAAGGCCGAGGCCCTTCATGCGCAGCTCTCGCTGATGCTGCAGAGCGCCCGCCGCGAGAAAGCTTCCTGACCTGGCCAATCAGCCGCAGCATCCTAATATTGCCATGATGGATGGACGAGGCCGCGCAGGCTTGAGCTGGTCTGCGGGGCGGAAACTCCCGGCTCGCCGGGGTCGTAGTCTGAGATGATGCCCGTGGTATACCTCGTGGCGCTGTTCTTCGTGGCTATTCTGGCGAAGATCGTGCTGGTCGATTCGCCGCTAGGCAAGGCACTGGGTGAAGCGGCGCGGAATCTGGTGCCGCCGAAGGCGCCCGAGGGAGCGGTCTCGCAGGGCGAGATGGACAGCCTGAAGCGTGATGTGGAAGGGCTTCGCGACCAGCTGGAGCGTGTGGTCGAGGAGCAGGCCTTCCTGACGCGGCTGCTGTCGGAGCCCAAGCAGATGAAGCTGGGTCCGAGCGAGGCCGAGGACTCTGACACCCGAACCTAGGCGGAGGCCGGAATGGTCACGCGCGAGGATGTAGAAGGCTACCTACTCCGGATGGAGCTGCCGTTCCAGGAGATCGAGGAGGGGCTCTGGGTCATCGGAGACGGCCAAGATGCGGCGCCGGTCTTCGTGACTTACACGCCTCCGCTGCTCCTGGTGCGGGTCGAGGTCATGGATGCGCCGCAGGATGAAGAGTTACGGAACGGACTGTTCCGCGAGCTTCTCGAGCTGAATGCTACCGATATGGTGCACGGTGCCTACGGCCTGGATGAGAACGAGATCGTGATGATCGACACAATGCAGCTGGCAGACCTGGACTTCAGCGAGCTACAGGCCTCGCTGGAGAGCATTATGCTGGCTTTGCGGGGGCACTACGAGACGTTGCTGCGTTACAGAAAGCCATAGAGAGAGAGCTATGAGTATCTGGAGCAGGTTGTCCACGATGGTCCGGTCGAATCTGAACGACCTGATCGCTCGGGCGGAGAATCCCGAGAAGATGCTTCACCAGATCATCGACGATATGCGCTCGCAGCTGGCGCAGGCGAAGCAGGAAGTCGCCGTCGCCATCGCGGACGAGCGTAAACTCCGGCGGCAGGTGCAGGACGAGCGGGACCAGACCGCCGATTGGGAACGGCGAGCCAAGCTGGCACTGCGTGAGGGCAGGGATGATTTGGCGCGGCAGGCCTTGCTGCGCAGCAAGGAGCACGGCGTGCACGCGGGCACGTTGGAGGAGCAGTGGCGGGGCCACGCTTCCGAGACGGAGAAGCTGAAGGACACGCTGCGGCAGTTGAGCAGCAAGATCGAAGAGGCGAAACGCAAGCGTAACCTGCTGATCGCTCGTCAGAAGCGTGCCGCGGCACAGAAACGAATCCACGAGACTCTCACGGGGCTTGCCGACCGCAGCTCGTTCGAGGCGTTCGACCGGATGGCCGAGCGCATCGAGGAGACGGAGGTTCGGGCGCTGGCCGCCGCCGAGGTGGACGAGGAGTTGGGCGGTGATGACCTGGAGCGGCAGTTCAAGCGGCTCGAGGGCGGCGACATCGATGTGGAGCGCCAGCTCGAGGCGTTGAAGGAGGAGATGGGCCTGCTGCCGGCGGCCGAAGAGGTCCACACGGAAGGCGAGGTCCGCGAAGCCGAGATAATCGAGGAGGAGCCCGAGCCCGAGCACGAGCCCGAGGAGGAACAAGCTGGCTGATACGAACTCCGGTTTCAGCCCCCGTCAGGCCTACGGCGTACTGGCGACGACGGTCTTCGTCGTCCTCCTCCTCCTCTTCGTCAATAGCGTCGCCGATCTCCTTCTGCTTCTCTTCGTCTCGGCGCTGTTCGCTGTCTACCTCGGTGCTTTCACCGACCTGGTCACCGGGCGTTTCGCGGTGGCGCGCGGGTTCGGCGTCGTCGTCGCTCTGCTCGGGACGCTCTTGATGATCGGGCTCGTTGGCCTTCTGATCGTTCCTCCAGTCGTCAATCAGTTCCAGGCCCTGCTCGGC
Source organism: Gemmatimonadota bacterium (assembly GCA_039586255.1). Taxonomy (GTDB): domain Bacteria; phylum Gemmatimonadota; class Gemmatimonadetes; order Palauibacterales; family KS3-K002. Next base: position 10,333 of record JBDHKT010000001.1, read on the forward strand.
GAGCTGCCGGGCCGTTTGGACGAGATCCAGGAGCAGCTCACGCAGTTGGCCCAAGAGGAGGACAGCCTGCTGGGCCGCCTGTTCGGCCCACTCGGCGGGGGCGCCGAGGGCGGTGGTGATATCGGTGAGCGGGTGTTCGAGCAGGCCAGGGACTTCTTCAGCGACGTCGTTCCGTACATCTTTTCCGGGATCGGCGTTGCTATTCATCTGGTGTCCGTGCTGATCATGGGCATCTACATGGCAGTGAAGCCGTCGGTATATCGGGAAGGGCTGATCGCGCTCATCCCGCCGACGTACCGGGAGCTGGCGCGTGACATCCTCGCCGATCTAGGGCACACGATTCGGTCCTGGCTGGTGGGCTTGGGTATCTCGATGGTGGTGCTGGGCTCGCTGACCTGGGTGGGCCTCGTCCTCCTCGACGTTCCCTATTCCCTCGCCTTCGGTGTCTTCACCGGTATCGCGGTCATCGTGCCGTTCTTCGGCACGATCCTCTCGACGCTGCTGCCGGCCCTGTTCGTGATCGGCACGGGCGGCGTCACCAAGGCGCTGCTGGTGATCCTGCTCGGTGTGATCGTTCATATCTTCGAGGCCAACGTTGTCGCGCCGATGGTCTTCGAGAAGCAGGTCGAACTGCCGCCGGTCCTAACGATCCTCTCCGTTCTGGTTATGGCCAAGCTACTCGGGGTCGTGGGCCTGCTGGTTGCGGTCCCGGTACTGGCCAGCGCGATGGTACTCGTGCGGCGGATCTTCGTACACCGCATCCTGGAGGGGAAGGGCTTCCATCGAATTGTGAAGGACGCCCCCGCCATCATCAGCTTGCCCACGGGAGACGGCGTACTCGTGCATCCGTCCGCGTCTGAAGTAAGCATCCCGGCCCTCCTCGAAGGTTGATCGTCGGAATCGGAATAGACCTGGTCGAAACGCAGCGCGTGCGACATGCTCTAGCGCGTCACGGCGAGCGTGCGCGCCGGCGGCTGTTCAGCGCACGCGAGCTTGCCGACTGCGAGGAGCGGGCGGATGCCGGCGAGTGTCTGGCCGCCCGATTCGCCGCCAAGGAAGCTGCGCTGAAGGCGCTGGGAACGGGGAAGCTCCCCACAATTCGCTGGACCGACTTGGAGGTGTTCCGCTCCGGAGCTGGACGCCCGCAGCTCGAGCTCGGCGGGGAAGCGCGCGCGCAGGCGGAGCGCTTGGGTGCCACGAAGGTGTGGGTCAGCATGAGCCACGAGGCCGGGCTGGCCTGCGCGGTCGTAGTGCTGGAATGCGAGGTGTGAGGGTCGTAGTCCTCAGGTCCTGAGCAGTTTCCCACCGTCTACGACGATAGTCTCACCCGTGATGTAGCTGGACCCGACCAGGAAGAGTACGGCCTGGACGACATCCTCCGGTCTGCCCAGCCGCTTTAGCGCGGTCAACTCGGCAAGTCTTTCTCGCTCGTCGGCAGAGGCGTCGTCCGGTGGCAGCACCGGCCCCGGCGCGAGCGCGTTCACTCGCACCTCCGGCGCTAGCGCCCGTGCCAGCACGCGGGTCACCATCACGAGTCCCGCCTTCGAGACGCAGTAGTGTGCGTAGCCCGGCCAGGCCTGGAACGCTGCAACGTCGGCGATGTTGACGATGGACCCTGCGTCCGTACGCTTCATCAAACGTGCCGCATGTTGGCTGCAGAAGAACGGCGCCCGCAGGTTTAGGTTAAGCACGCGGTCCCATTCCTCCGGCGTGATCTGCGTGGCAGGGACCCCGGCGAAGATCGCCGCGTTGTTCACCAGGATATCGAGCTGGCCGAAGGAGTTCTCGAGCTCTGCAAACAGTCGGTCTATCTGACTCGGATCGCCGAGGTCGGCCTGGAAAGTCTCTGCATCCACCCCGTGCGCCTGGCACTCGCGGACGGCGTCGCCGGCTTCTGCGGGCGAAGCGTGGTGGTGGATGGCGATGGCACACCCGGCCTCTGCGAGGGCGCGCGCTATCGACCGCCCGAGCCGGCGCGCTGACCCGGTAACCAGCGCCACACGTCCCTTCAACTCCATCTGTCCCTCTCCAGCCGTGGGCCTGCGTTCGCGTGAGAGTCCATCAACCTAGTCGAGCGGCAAATGCGCGGCCAGGCGGTCGGCTTGGGGGTCCTCTCGCTTCACCGCTCGCGTGCACCGGCCTAAAGCGCAGCGCCATCGTGCTCGCTCGCGAGTTTCGCTCGTAGGCCCCCCAGAGCCTCCCTTACTCCAGATCGAGCCAAACCACCTCGCGCGTCTCCGCCCCCGGACCCTGCCTTCTAGCGAACCGGCCCCGCGCCTCGGTACTATTCGGTGTTGGGTGGGACACCTACCCGGGTGTCCGGTGAGGGGCGCGAAACCATATCTTTGCCTATTGCGTCTGGAGAGCCTGAGAGCACTAGCTGCGGGCGCGCTGGCCGTCGCTCTGTGCGCGGGGTGTGAAGGCGCCGAGCGAGAGCTGCCGGCGCTGCGTGATGAGCAGCCGGCCGTCGCCCTCGAGCGGGCGGGACCCTATGCCATCGCCGGCGGTTCCCTCTATCGCAGCGAGGGGGAATCGCTCGTGGCGGTGGCCGTGCTTCCCGGCGCGGGAGAGTCTGCGGCGGACACTCTGGAGGAGTGCGCCGCGGAGATCCCGGAGCTGGGCAAAGTGCGCTTTCAGCGTCTCGACCTTGCCGCAGACACGGCTTGGGCGGCTTGGGCGACGAGTGGGCCCGGCGCTTGTGCCGGTGTCGTGGGTCCCGGTGAGCCGGCCGTCCGCGTCCTGGGACGCTGGTCGGGCGCGATGCCGGACACAGTGCTCTGGGCGCCGGCAGGTCGCTATCTTGCCATCTGGCTGGGGTGGGCTGCGGGTCGACGCAGTCTCGAGGTCTTCGATGTGCTCGCAGCCGCCCGCCTGGAGATGCCGTGGGAAGTCGAGTGCGGTTACGCTGAGGCATGCGATGTGGCGCGGGCGGCGTGGCTGGGAGGCACTCTGTTGAACGTGGAGATCCGTCTGGGGCCGGCCGAGCTCCCGGTACCGTTCGAGGTGAATGTGGCAGCTGTAGTACCCGTGGGATCGGAAGAGGAGATCTGAAGATGGTGGATAGATTCCTGCGCCGCCGGGTCTGGCGTAAGCTGGAGTCGTTGCCGGACGAGCAGCTCTACCAGGTCCTGGACTATATCGAGTTCCTCGAGGGGAAATACGCCGAAGAGGCGCCCGAGGAGCCGGACCGGATGCAGAAGTTCGCGGAGGGGATCCAGGACAAACTGCGTGCGCGACGTGCGGCCCCTTGGGCGCTGAAGGGTGTTATGGGCGCGCTCAGCATGGTCGATCGTGCGGTGGGCACGGCGGCGAGGACGGCCCGCGGGCTGGCGGACGAGATCGAGAAGGTCGGGCGCAAAGGGGACAAGGAACTGCCGGACGACGACGACTCCGACGATCGGCCCACCAAGATCGTCGTCGACTAGGCGATGGCAACACGGGCCAGGATCCGAGATCTGCTCGCCGGGATACCCCGGTTCCTCCTGCTGCTCACGCGGTTGCTCCGCGACCCGAGGGTCTCGGGCGCCGACAAGGGGCTGTTGGCGGCGGCCATCGCGTACACGCTGATCCCCATCGACCTGATCCCGGACTTCCTGCCGATTATCGGCCAGCTCGACGACCTGTTCGTTCTGGCGCTGGCGATCGACCGGCTGATCACGAATGCCGGGGCGGAGTTGGTGCTGGCCCATTGGGACGGGCCCGAGGATGTCATCGTCGATCTCTGCGGCAGCCTGGAGGACCTGGCGCGCCGGCTGCCGGCACCGGTACGTGAGAGGCTCGCCGAAGGCGCGGAGGCCCGTTGACACTCTGTTGAGCGGCCGCATATCTTCAGCCATGGAGCGTGCTGAAGCGAATACACTGCCCGGGTGCGCGGGAAGTCGCGCGGCCCGGGCTCGTTCTTAGGTCGGGGTACGTGCGCCGATGAAGAAAGACAAAGAGCTTCCCGAGGCTTTGACGTTCGACGACGTTCTGTTGCTGCCGCGCCACTCGGTAGTCCATCCCCGAGCCGTCGATGTCTCGACGCAGCTCACACGGAACCTCCAGCTCAACATCCCGCTGGTCTCCGCCGCGATGGACACTGTGACCGAAGCGGAGATGGCCATTGCCATGGCCCGCCAGGGTGGGATCGGCATCGTGCATAAGAACATGGTTGTCGATCTGCAGGCCGCCCAGGTCGATCGGGTGAAGCGATCGGAGAGCGGCATGATCATCGATCCCATCACCCTTGCCCCTGAGGCTTCGCTGCGCGACGCGCACAGGCTGATGAGGCAGTTCTCGATCAGCGGGGTGCCGATGGTCGAAGACGACGGACGATTGGTCGGTATCATCACGAACCGGGACCTACAGTTCGAAACGGACCTCGATCGGCCGATCGCCGACGTGATGACGCGCGACAGGTTGATCACTGCCCCGGTGGGTACCTCGCTGGACGAGGCGGAGCAGATGCTTCACGAGCACAAGATCGAGAAGCTGCCGGTGGTTGACGAGACGGGGTACCTGAAGGGGTTGATCACGGTCAAGGACATCTTCAAGCGTCGCCAGTTCCCAATTGCTGCCAAGGACGAGCACGGACGCCTGAGGGTCGGCGCCGCCGTCGGAACGAGCGGCACGGACCTGGAGCGGGCCGCCGAGTTGGTCGGCGCCGGCGTCGATGTGCTGGTCATCGATAGCGCTCACGGGCATTCAGAGGGCGTACTCGATGTGGTCGCCAAGTTAAAGGAGCGCTTTCCGGACGTCGAGCTGATCGCCGGCAACGTCGCCACGCGTGAGGGCGCCGAGGCGCTGATCGAGCGCGGCGCCGACGCGATCAAGGTGGGCGTTGGGCCCGGCTCGATCTGTACGACTCGTGTCGTCACCGGCGTCGGCGTGCCGCAGCTGACGGCGATCATGGCCGCCGTCGAGGCGTGCGATGGAAAGGTCCCGGTCATCGCCGACGGAGGCGTGAAGTACTCCGGCGACATCGTCAAAGCGATAGGCGCCGGCGCGGCGACGGTGATGATGGGTTCCATGCTCGCCGGCACCGAAGAGAGCCCCGGCGAATCGTTCCTGCTCGAGGGCCGGCGCTTCAAGGTGATCCGCGGCATGGGCTCGCTCTCCGCGATGCAGGAAGGCTCCGCCGATCGCTATTTTCAGGATGGCGAGTTCGACGACCTGAAGCTCGTGCCCGAGGGGATCGAGGGTCGTGTGCCCTACAAGGGACCCGTCGCCGATGTACTCTACCAGGTCGTCGGTGGGCTGCGTAGCGGTATGGGCTACTGCGGCGCAGCCACGATCGATGAGTTGCGGCAAAACGCCCGCTTCGTCCGTATCACCGCTGGCGGGCTGCGGGAATCGCACCCACACGACGTTACGATCACTCGCGAGGCACCCAACTACAACCTCTGAGCGGACCACCAGATACGTTGACCGGCGCAGATAGGGCATCTATCTTCTGTCCGCTAGCTGACCTCTGTGGCCGGCTGGCTCCCCCCCGCCGCAGCACAGCGTTCGTGGGCGACACAGCCCCTCCGGAGCGGTCATGAGCACATCCTGGCAGGAAGGACGTCAGCGAGAGCGCGTCAGGCTGGTCGATGCGCAGTTGGCGCACGGTGCAGACACGAGGGCGCACGCCGAGATCGCTCTGGAGTGGAAGGCCGTCGAGTATCGCGGCAGGGCGGAGGGTCATGGACGGGGCGCCGTCGACCTGCGGGTCTGTGCGGAGGCGACACTCGATGCGCTGCACAAGCTGCTCGGCGGCCAGATGAGCTTCCGGCTCATAGGGGTGAAATCGGTAAAGGCGTTCGACGACTCGGTGGCGATCGTCGCGCTGGGTGTGGTCGATCCGGAGACGGGGGGAGACCGGCGCCTGATCGGGACGGCGCCATCACAGGAAGGCGGCGTACCTCAGGGTGTTGCGCGTGCAGTCCTCAACGCGACCAACCGCGTCCTGGGGAACTTCCTGTCGACTGGCGAATAGAACAGGTTGGAGCGTCAGAGTCTTGGCGTGTCTTTCCCCCCGACCAGTGATTACCTGAGAGCGTATGACTGCTCAGTATCCGCCCTTTGAGCCGCCGCGACGGGTCCTGATGGGCCCGGGTGCTGCTGGCGATAGCGAGCGCGCTGGACGAGCTAATGGAGGGCAGGGTTTGAGACGGCCGGGCTGGCGGACCATCGAGATCGCAGCGATAGCGGCGCTGACGGCGGCGTGCGCGACGACGCCCTCCGGGGCAGCCGACCCGCAGCCTACGGTCCACGAGGAAGAGGCTGGCACGTCGGTGGTCGAGGACAGCCTCAGCCTGTTAATTGCGCAGGTGGAGGAGAGCGCCACGAGCTCGGCCGAGCCCGAGGTCGAGGAGGAAGTCCGGGAGCCAGGCGACGAGCACGGCGGCGCGGTGAGATCCGGGATCCCGACCTGGGACATCCCGATCACCATGAATGACGACGTCGAACGCTGGCTGGAGTTCTTCCGCGGCGATGGCCGTGAGAACTTCACGATCTACTTGCAGCGCGCCGGCCGCTACGAACCGATGATGCGCGCGATCTTGCGGGACGCGGGCTTGCCGGAAGACCTGGTCTACATGTCGCTGATCGAGAGCGGGTTCAGCCCGCGCGCCTACAGCCGCGCTCGGGCCGTGGGTCTCTGGCAGTTCATCGCCAGCACCGGCCGGCTCTACGACCTGCAGGTCTCCTACTGGGTGGACGAGCGGCGTGATCCGATCCTCGCCACCAAGGCGGCGGCAGCACACCTGGCAGACCTTTACGCTGAGTTCGGTTCCTGGTACCTGGCCGCTGCCGCTTACAATGGTGGCCCTGGCCGCGTCCGTCGCTCGATCCAGCGCTCCGGAAGCGATGATTATTGGACGCTCTCGCGGCGCCGCTATCTCAGACGCGAGACGCGCAACTACGTCCCGAAGCTCATCGCCGCCGCCCTCATCGCGAAACAGCCCGAGCACTACGGGTTCTTCGACATCGAGACGGCGGAGACCATGGCCTACGATGTCGTGCAGGTGCCCGACGCCACGAGCCTCGACGTGATCGCCGACGCAGCCGGGGTACCGGTCGCCAAGGTAACGGAGTTGAACCCGCAGATCCTGCGCGGTGTCACCCCGCCGGGCCAGCGGTACTCGCTTCGTGTTCCGCCCGGCACCGGCCACGACTTCGCGACCCACTACGCACAGGTCGCGCCTACCGAGCGAGTCACCTGGGTGCAACATGTCGTGAGACGTGGAGATACGCTGAGCCAGATCGCCGGGCTCTACGGCGTGAGCGTGTCGGCCATCCGCGCCGCGAACCCGGGCGTTAGGGCCAGACAGCTCCGCATCGGCCAGCGACTGATCATCCCGAGGGCGGGCCGGCTGCCGCGCTACGCTTCCGCGACCACGGTTAACAGAAGCACACCGGTACAAGTTGAACCGCGCGCGCCGGAAGGTCCGTACATCACTTACCGGGTACAGATGGGCGACAGCCTCTGGGCCATTGCCAAGCGCTACGACGTCACGGCACGCGATCTGATGCTGTGGAACGGGCTGACGACCAGTCGGATCTACCCGGGTGATGAAGTACGAATTTACGTGGACACTAATTAGATTCGGGGATTCGGGGAGTCGGGGAGTCGGGGAAGAAGATCAAAGGGGCGCCACTCTACTCGGTCGGCGCCCCTCTCATATTTTTCCCTAACTCCCCGAATCCCCGAATCCCTAACTCTTATTCTCCCAGCACGGCCTTGGCGTATCCATTCGCCGGGTCGATCCCGCTGCGCAGCAGACCGCCAACCCGTCCTGGACCGCGGTTGTAGGCGAGTAGCGCCAGGCGTGTATCGCCGTTGTATTCGTCCAGCAGGTAACGGAAATAGCGGAACCCTAGGTGCAGGTTGATCTCCGGGTCGAATAGATCCCGCGTCTCAACCGCTGGGTCCAGCCAGCGAGCCGTGCTCGGCCTGACCTGTGTGTAACCGATCGCGCCCACCGAGCTCACTGCCGTTCGCCGGAACCCGCTCTCCACACGCACCAAATTGAACGCCAGCTCCGGGTTCACATCCTCCGCCAAGGAGATGTCGTAAATCTGCATCGCCCGGTTCGCCGGAATCCGGAACTCGCCCGAGAATACCTGGATCTGTCCGAGACGCTCGACCTCCAGCGTCTTCAGCTCGATCTCGCTTCGCAGATCACGGTTCTCCGCCGCCAACAACGCCAGCTCCGAACCCAGTTGCTCCGCCGCCGGGTTGCCGACCTGCGGTATGCCGCCGACTACGCTCGTCGTCGCGATGGCCATGGCCACCACGATCAGCGCCCAGACCGTCGCCGGCACTTCCGCCAGCTTCGCCTGGACCTGCGGCCACCGGAAGGAGACCGCCTGTGCCTGCGTTTGCCACGTCGATGTATAGTCTCGCATTATTTTCCCATCCTGACCTTACGACCCGCCCCTCGCCTCTTGGCCCAACGCCCCGGTGTTCCCCGGGACCCTAGAAGGGCCCTCTTCCCTAACGGCCACACCACGAATGCTTTTTCCGCGTGGGATACAGTCGGCCGACCAGCTGTCCGCGCCAAGCGCTGCCGCCTGGACGCTGCCGGAAGCCGGGCCAAAGGCGGAACTGGGATCGTAGGGGATCCTACAGTTTTGGCCCACACCTCACCCACCACCACACAGGCCAACACGCTGTCAACCTCGCATCGGCGAGTCATACTTAACTACGAATCGCGCCGCTGCCAGGTTCCACTTCGGCCGCCACTCTTCTCGACCAATCGGATGGTGAACTCCATGCCGCGATCGAGTGCCTTGCACATGTCGTAGACGGTGAGCAAGGCGGCGCTGGCGGCCACCAGCGCTTCCATCTCGGCACCGGTCCGGCCAGTCAATCCGGCCCGGGCCTGGACCTTCACACCGGGAAGGTCGTCATCTAGGGTCAAAGATACATCAATTACGTCGATCTGTAACGGGTGGCATAATGGGATCCACTCTGCAGCCCGTTTTCCGGCGGAGATGCCGGCGACCTTGGCGACGGTGAGTACGTCGCCCTTCTCCAGGGCGTTCTGGCGGATCGCCTCGAGCGTGGCGGGACCCATGCGGATCGAACCCTCTGCGATCGCCGTCCTGCGTGCCTCCTTCTTGTCTCCAACGTCGATCATGCGGGCACCCCCCTGGTCGTCCACGTGAGACATCTTACGCTTCTTCGATGCCATCAGGCGCCTCCGGGCCCGGCCGGCCTCGCTGACGGGCTTGCCACGCGGTTGGTTCCGAGCCGCGTGAGGTTGGCGACGATCAGCTGAGGGTTCACGTTGCGGTCGGCGAGGTCCCGGGCCTCGTCGACAGCGTCCAGGAGCTGCACGATCCGGATGAGATCCGGCGGAGGGCCGCCGGCGAGCGTGCCGACGGCTTCGGGATCGGAGGCGGCGGCCCCTGCTGTAACGGCCAGGAGGTCGCGGAGCAGGCTGCGGGCTTCGCCAAGTAGTCGACCGAAGGCGCCGCGTGCGCCGAAGGAGCGGAAGCGATGCGCGGCGGCGAGCTGGGCGGCCGGCCGGCCGTCGAGCAGGGCCCGCACAAGCTCGCCTGCGTTCTCCCGCAGGGTTTCCTGCTCCTCGTCGCGGAGCTCGAGCGCTCTGCCGATCGATCCGCCGCTTCTGCTTGCGAGGCGACGCGCGTCGGGCTCGGGGATATCCGCATGTGTGGATAGGAAGCCGGCGATCCGCTCATCGGGCAGGGGCGCGATTCGAACGGCCTGGACCCGTGACCGAACAGTTGGGAGCAGGGCGCCGGGCACGTCGCTGGTGAGGATGAGGGTCGTGTCGGCGGGCGGCTCCTCGAGCAGCTTGAGCAAAGCGTTGGCGGCTTCGGGGCTCCCGAGCCCTGGGGTGAGCGCTTCGGCGCGCCCTACGATCAGCACCTTGGCCGGCCCCATGGCGGGCGACTTCTGGGCCAGCCTGCGCATGGTGTGGACGGCGCCCACGTAGATGCCGGTAGCGCCCTCTTCCTCCTCGAGATAGAGCGGATTCGCGCGGCGCTCTTCGAGGGCGGCCGCACGTAGATCTTCCAACTTCTGCCTTAGCTGCTGGGCGCCGGAGGCTCGCTTCGGGCGCGGCAGCGGGAAGAACCAGTTGATGTCCGGGTGCTGCAGCTTGGCGCTCAGCCTGCAAGAGCGGCACGTGCCACATGGTCGGGCGCTTTCGTCGCTGCAGTTGACAGCGGCGGCGATCCAGAGAGCCAGGCGCTGCTTGCCGACTCCCCGCGGTCCGTGGAGGAGGAGCGATTGCGGCAACCGGCCGAGCGCCGCTGCCCGGGCGAACCGCTCGCGGATCTCCTCGTGACCGAAGACGGCCAGATAACCGGGCTCAGCCACCCGATCTCCTCAACCAGGGGCGTGGGTCTACAGCGCCGCGGTTGACCCGGAGCTGGAACTCCAGGTGGGGACCCTCGGGCGTGTCGACGCCTCCCACCCGGCCCAATACCTGCCCCGTGGCCACCAGGTCGCCTTCGCGTACGAGTATCTCCGATAGATACAGAAAGACCGTGTAATAGCCTCCGCCGTGGCTGAGGATCACAGAAGGCCCATAGCTCATGTAGGGTTGCGCGAATGCGACCGTGCCAGTGGCCACCGCTTTGACCTCGGTGTGCTCCGCGGCCGCGATCCCCATGCCCTGCCGGATGATCACCGTGCCGTCCGGGTTCCTTTGCTGGCCGAAGCCGTAGATCACTCTGCCCTGAACAGGCCAGCTGAGCGTGCCGCGGTCCTCCGGCGCCAAAGTGCTGGCCGTCGGCGAAGCCGCGGCGAGGGCCTCGGCAGCTTCACGCTCCCGCTCCAGGCGGTCGACCAGACCGGTGAGCTGGTTCTCCGCCAGCTCCAGCTCCTCCAGCTGACGCGCCGTAGTGGCCTGTTGCCCGCGTGCGGTCTGGAGACGACGGCCGCGCTCCTGTTCCAAATGGTAGAGGTCCTGGATCTCGCGAACCTTCTCGGAGCGTACATCGCGCAGTCCCTGGACTTCGCGCCGCAGCATGTCGTATTGCTCTTCCAACAGGTCCTTGAGATCCTCGATCTGTCTCACCAGCAGCCGGTCGTGCAACGCGACGAGGTAGAGATACTGGTAGCGGTTGATGAGATCGCCGAAGTTCTCCGCCGCCAGCAGGACCTGCCAGTCCGCCAGCGGTCCCCGTACGTACAGGTCGCGGACACGGCGAGCGAAGAGGACTTCTTTCTCCACCAGCTGGTCTCGCGTTCGCAGAAGATCGGACGTAGTCGCCACAACTTGCTGATCGCGAAGCGCCAGCTGGTGGTCCATCTCGCGCAGCAGCGCTTCATGGTTCCTGGCCTGCTCGTTCAGGTTCTCCAGCTCTGCGCTCACGTCGTGGATCTGGGCCGACAGGTCATCCATCTCGTTGCGCAGGCGACGCTGCTCATCTCGGATCGCCGCCAGCTGCTGGCGGCTCAGGCGGATCTGTTCTTCCAACGGTGCGATGGGGTCATCCTGGCCCAGAGCCGGACCCGCCAGGGCGAATACGGCGAGCGCCGCAAGGGAGCGAGCGCGTAGAGGGGCAGGCGCCGGTTTACGCATAGGTGATAAGGTGTCGTCTCAGCGCTGTGTCGCTGGCTAGTAGACCCAGGATGCCCCCGGCCAGCACGCCGAGGCTCGCCCAGAGCGGCGGCAACCACTCCAGGTCGATGAGAGAACCGTTCACCGCCAGGTATGCCCCGTAGGTGAGGAGCAGGGCGAGTGCGCCGCCCGCCAGCCCCGTTATGAACCCCTCGAGCAGAAACGGCCGGCGAACGAAGCCGTCGGTGGCGCCGACCAGCTGCATGATGACGATCTCCTCGCGGCGCGCCAGCACGGCCATTCGCACCGTCGTGCCAATGATCAGGATAGCGACGACGGCGAAGGCGATCCCCAAGATGGCGGCTACGGCGCCGCCCAGTCGCCTCAGCTGGTAGATCTTCTCCACCCACTCGCGCCCATATTGCACGTCCTCGACGAATGGGTAGAGCGCGATGAGTTCGGCGACGCGCTGGACCGACTCCGGGTCGCGATAGTCCGGTCGCAGCTGAACCTCGAGCGAGGCGGGAAGTGGATTCACCTCCAGATCGGTGAACACCTCGCGGAACTCTTCCAGTTGCTGCATGGCGTTCCGCATCGCCTCGAACTTAGAGACGTGGATGGCGTTCTCCACTTCTGGGAAGGATCCGACGTCGTTCTGCAGAACCTCCAGCTGCTCCGCAGAGACGTTGTCCCGGAGATAGGCGACGACCTCGACGCGACGCTCGATCGTTCGGAGTGTGACGTCGACGTTGTAGGTGACGAGCCCGAACGTCCCGAGCACGAACAGGCTCAGCCCGATGCTCATGGCCGAAAGGACTGCAAGACCGGGCGCGCGCCGGAACGCGGCGATCGCCTCGCGCACGCTATGATTCGCCATCGGCCTTTCCCACCTCACCAGCCGAGTCGTAAACGACCGCCCCATCGGTGAGCTCGATCACGCGGTACTGGGGGTAACGACGCACGAGATCCAGATTGTGTGTCGCCATGAGGACGGCCGTGCCGGCGGAGTTGATATCCCGCGTCAACTCGAAGATGCCACGCGACGCACGCTCGTCCAGGTTGCCCGTCGGCTCGTCGGCGAGCAGGACGACCGGGTCGTGGATCAGGGCACGGGCGAGAGCGATCCGCTGCTGCTCACCCCCGGAAAGCTCCTCCGGATAGGCGCCGGCGCGGGGCGCCAACCCGACCTGCGCCAGCAGCCGCTGCACCTTCCCCTTGGTCTCGCTGCGCCGAGCGCCGGTGACTTCGAGGGCGAAGGCCAGGTTCTCAGCCGCCGTACGGTCGCGTAGCAGGCGGAAGGTCTGGAACACCATACCGACCCGGCGCCTGAGCCTCGGGATGTCACGGCGCTTCATCCGCATGGATGAGTAACCGGAGACCCGCACTTCGCCGTCCGTTGGGCCCTCGACCATGTGAATGAGACGCAGGATGGTTGTCTTGCCCGCACCCGAGGGACCGATGAGAAATGCGAACTCGCCCTTCCTCAGGTGGAACGACACGTTCTTCAGAGCAAGCCCGGAGCGCGGGTATTCCTTGTAGACGTTGATGAGCTTGATCACGAGACCCGGTCGCCGGGGGCGGAGCAGAGGGCAGGGGTGGCTGCCTTCATACGTCGGCCAATCTACTGGACTTCTTGGGGGACGTCAAAGCGCGCCGCGCGAAACTGACGGCGGCTTCCAGCGCCGCCCGCATCGACGCCGGATCGGCGCTCCCACTGCCGGCGATATCGAAGGCGGTGCCGTGGTCGGGCGACGTGCGCGGGAATGGCAGGCCGAGCGTAACGTTGACAGCCGACCCAAATGCGGCCGTCTTGATCGCCGCCATCCCCACGTCGTGGTAGGGAGCCAGCACGGCATCGCACGCGCCGCGCATCGCGCGCAGGAACACGGTATCGGCGGGGTAGGGGCCATCGATATCGACCCCTTCGCGGCGTAGCCCGGCGATGGCCGGCTCGCACACACGCTCTTCCTCGTCGCCGAACAGCCCATCGTCCGAGGCGTGCGGGTTGAGCGAGCAGACGGCGAGCCGCGGTCGCTCGAGCCCCCACCAGCGCCTCAATCCCTCGTCGGCTAGGCGGGCGATTACCGATAGCCGTTCCGCCGTGTAGGCTTGAGGTACGAGACGCAGCGCCATGTGACCCGTGACCAGGACGACCCTGAGCGCTGAGCCGAGGGACGTCGTTTCGGCGGCGAGACAGAGAGCCGTCTCGGGAACGCCGGCTAGGTCACGGAGCATCTCCGTATGCCCCGGCCAATCGTGGCCGGCCGCGGCGAGCGCCGACTTGCAGATCGGCGCGGTGACGATCGCATCCACCTCACCGCGGCCAGCAAGAGATACGGCACACTCGATGGCTGCGGCAGAGAGGCGGCCCGCTTCCTGGGCGCCGCCGTCGGCGCTCCAGTGGCCGACCGAGACGAGCTCAAGCCCACGGGTCTCCTCGAGCCCTTCGGCCCCAACCAGGACGAACTCGGCGTCAAGCGCCGGCGAATCGCTCAGAGCGCGGACCGCGACTTCGGGCCCGATGCCCCGCGGGTCGCCCAGTGTTACCGCGATCTTCGGCCGTCGCATTACAGGGTTACCCTGGAAGAGGGAATTCGTCGAGTCGAGTCTCGATGTACGTCGCTTCCCGCAGATCGTTGATGATTTTTTCTAACGTCCTAATCTGCTGGATCCGCTGTCTGTACGTCTCGCGCGCGTCATCGATGGTCCACTCGCCGGCCGGCCGCAGCTCCGAGATCTGTGCCACGACCCACTTGCCGCTGCCGCCGCTCGACGACGCGAGTGGAAACGGGCCGATGATGTCCCCTGGTGCGGCTCCAACGATTGCGTCTTGGTAGTTCGGGGGCAGCCGGTCCTGCGGGTAGCCGGTGAGGGTGCTCTGTTCCGATGGGTCGCCATGCGCGGTGATGAGCGAATCGATGTCGGCGCCCCCGCGAAGCGCGGTGGCCACCTCCTCGGTCAGCAGACGCGCGGTTTCCATGTCTGCTTCCGTCACCTCCAGCCTGATGAGGATGTGGCGCGTCAGCCGTTCGGCGCCCCGCACGCGCTCGAGCTTGATTATGTGATAGCCGATGCCCGTCTCGACGAGGTTGCTCACCTGACCGGGCCGCATCCGGAACAGGGTCTCGTCGAATTCCGGCAACAACTGGCCCTGCCTGATCCAGCCCAGATCACCGCCTTCCTCCCGCGTCGCAAGGTCATCGGAGAACTCGCGGGCGATCAGGGCGAAGTCTTCGCCCGCCCGCAGCCGCGATAGCGCCTGCTCGGCCCGTTCCCGTGCCCCCAGCTCCGCTTCCTCCGAAGAGTGTGGCGCAATGATGACCTGCTCCAGACTGATGGTGGCCGGCCTGGGCCCCAGGGAAGCTCTCTCAGCCTCGAAAGCCTCGCGGATCTCGGCCTCGCTCACCGGGACCGGCTGCATGCGGCTGAACTCCTGCTGCAGAAACTGGCTCGACGTGAGCTCGACCCGTGTCCGCTGAGTGATCCGGATGCGGAACTCGGCGGAGGTCGTGCCCATGGCGACCAGGGCCTGCTGGAACTCGGCCTCGGTAGGGAAGTTACGTCGGATCTGAACCAGCCGTTCCTCGACATACTGGTTGACATCGCTGTCCGAGACCGTGATACCGGCACGCCGGGCGTGAATGTAGACCACGACCTCGTCGATCTTCCGGTCCAGGGTTTCCTCCAGGAACAGCCGTAACTCTTGGGGGTCCTGAGGGACCCGCACGCCCTGGGCCTGAGCCTCGATGATGTACTCCTGAAGTTCCGTCCAGACGATGGCGGTGTCACCGATCACGGCGACGACGCCCTCAACAAGCTGCGACGGATCCTGTTGAGCGGCGGCGATGCCTTGCCTCGCTCCGGCGGCGGCTGCCACCAGCCAGAGGAGACCCGCTGCCCGAATGCCAGCCTTCAGTGTGAAACGGTTCATTGGCTCTGCTCCTGGCGGATCGCGAGTACCCGGTCGATGACTGCCGGGTAGCGGTCTTCATAAACTTGGAAGGTCCGCTTCTGATACAAGGGCATCGACACACGGCGCAGCGCTCCGGCTGGCACACGGAATTCGGTTGCGTTGCTCACGGCACGTTCGACGGCGCTGGCTATGGTTTCTCCACCGCCGATGAGGTCCTGGCGGTCTAATCCGGCCTGGCGCACCACCGTCCGCAGATCGCGATATGCGGCGTCCAGGTGATTGCTCCGCTCGTCCTCAGAGATTGTGTAGCCGAGAACGGTCGCGACTTCGAAGATGAGCTTGTCCCGCGTCATCTCAATCAGGAGATCGTGTACAGTGGCGGAATCGAACTCGGCAAAGTACGGTTGCTCCGAGACGTTCTCTCTAATGAAATACGCCACCCAGTCGCCGACTGTGACAGCGCCACCGCGATAACGCGCCAGTACGGCGGCGCGGCTGACGGTGCTGAGTCGTCGGTATCGCGCGGAGCGGGCCAGCCATTCCACCAGATTGGTGGCGCCCTGCGCGATGCGGACGTCGGCAGCCTCGACTAGAGAATCCAGGAACGCTACCTCCCGCTCGTAAACTTGGTTCTGCACGTATTGTTGCCGGTAGACGTCGCGGGCGGATTCGAAATCTGGCGAGTCCCTATCGGTGACTTTGAAGATGTGATACCCGAACACCGACCTTACTGTTTCGCTGATCTCACCCGGCTGCATTGCGAGAAGCGCCGCTTCCAAGTCCGCCAGGAAGTGGCCCCGGGCTACCCAGCCGAGGTACCCGCCCTGGGGCGCGCTAGTGGGATCCTGCGAGTACGCCCGGGCGAGCCGGCCGAAATCCTCTCCGAGAACAGCGCGCTCGCGGATGGCCTCAGCGAGCTGCCGTAAGCTGTCGAGCTCAGCTTCCGTGGCCCCGGAAGTGCTGATGAAGATTTGCTGCGCCTCGACACGTAGGAAGGGCTGCTGGAGCTCATAGGCCAGTCGCAGCGCCGCGTCAGAAGAGTCGACCTGCGCCACGATCACGGCCTCATGAAACTGACGAACGACGGTCCGCTCCACGGCGCCCTCGATAAGCGGCCCCATGTCTAGGTCGGCGAACTCGTCGGGGCTGGCGAGCTCGGTGGCGAGCAATACGTAGGCGATCCATAGATCTGCGATCTGGTCGATAGAAGCCGCTGTGGGGGAGACGCTCCGCGGAATGCGGGCGGTGGTGAGCTCAGCCGCCTTCTCGATGGTAAGCGGAAACCCGGCCGCGCTCGCCACGATGTTCTGGTGGCCCTCCATCGCATCTCGGACGGATGAGCAGGCGGCAAGCGAAGCGGCGAGTGCGGTGACGAGAAGGGGAATCGAGTTCTGGCGTCTCATGTTCATCCTGTCTCTTGGAGTTCACGTTGCTCCTCGAGCATGCGTTCCAGCGCTTCCACGACGATCGGGGCTATGTCCTCCGTTCCGCCGACCCGGAAGACGAGTGATAGCGGCTGCAGCCTGCGGACATCCACCTCGACCTCGCGTCCGGCCATAGCGTCGCGAAGCGACGTCATGCGCGGAACGACGCCGCGCCGGAAGTTCACGCGGGCGGCTCCCGGCGTCGCGAGCACGCGCTCGATGCTCAGGCGGCCGCCCAGTATCCTGATCCGCGAGGCGGCCACGAGCCGCTGGGTCTCGGGCGGCAGCCGGCCGAAGCGGTCGCGGAGCTCGGACGTCAGGCGATCCAGCTCATCGAGGTCGGACAGCTTCGATAGCCGGCGGTATAGGTCTAGCTTCTGCCGCTCGTCTGGGATGAAGCTCTCGGGAATATAAGTGGCTCCGGAGATCGACACCTCCGGTACCTTGGGACGGCCCTTCGCCGAGTCCTCCCCGCTCCGCAACGCCGCCACGGTGTCCTCCAGGAGGCGGAGATAGGTGTCGAATCCGACCGCCTGCGCGAAACCCGACTGCTCGCTGCCCAGCAGGTTGCCGGCGCCCCGCAACTCGAGATCCTTGAGCGCCAGCCGGTAGCCGGCACCGAGCTCGGTATGCTTTTCCAGCAGGTTCAGTCGGCGTTCGGTCTCGGTCGGCAGATTCGGCGGTACGATCAGATAGCAGAATGCACGTTGGTGCGATCGCCCGACGCGACCGCGTAGCTGGTAAAGTTGCGCCAACCCGAAGTAATCGGCGCGGTGGACGATCATGGTGTTGGCGTTGGGGACATCGAGGCCATTCTCGATGATGGCGGTGGCGACCAACACCTGGATCTCACGGCGCACGAAATCGGTCATCACCTTCTCGAGCTTGCGTTCCGACATCTGGCCGTGTGCGACCTCGACCCGAAGGTCGGGCAGCAGGCGACGTACTCTGGCGGCGATCTCATCGATCGACTCGACCCGGTTGTGGACGAAAAAGACCTGGCCGCCGCGGTCGACCTCGAGCCGGATGGCGTCCTCGATCGTCTGATCATCCCAGGTGATCATGTGCGTGATGATCGGACGACGATTGCGGGGCGGTGTGCGAATCACGGCCAGGTCACGCAGTCCGCTGAGCGACAGGTGGAGCGTGCGCGGGATCGGCGTGGCCGTCATCGTCATGACGTGGACGTCCCGCTTGAGAGTCTTCAGCCGCTCCTTCTGGCTCACGCCGAACTGCTGTTCCTCGTCGATCACCAGCAGTCCCAGGTTCTTGAATTTGACGTCAGTAGAGATTAGCCGGTGCGTCCCGATGACGATATCGACGGTGCCTTCCGCCAAGCGGCGAACGACCTCCTTCTGCTCTTTGGCTGTCCGGAAACGCGACAGCGACTCGACCACGACCGGATAGTCGGCGAGCCGTGCTCGGAAGGTCTGCAGGTGCTGCTCGACGAGTACGGTCGTGGGTGCGAGCACCCCGACCTGCACACCGTCCTGGACGGCCTTGAAGGCGGCGCGGATGGCGATCTCCGTCTTACCGTAGCCGACGTCGCCACATATCAGCAGGTCCATCGGGCGCGACTGCTGCATGGCGCGCTTGACCTGCTCGGCGACGCGCTCCTGGTCCTCCGTCTCATCGTAGATGAAGGCCGACTCCATCTCGCGCTGCCAGCGGGTGTCGGAGCTGAAGGCGTGAGCCTCAGCGATACGGCGCGCGGCGTAGAGTTCCAGGAGTTCGGCGGCCATAGTCTGGATCGCGTCGTGAGCCCGCTGCTTGAGTTTTTGCCAACTCCTGCTACCAAGACGATGAAGCTTCGGGGCCGCCGCGCCGTCATCCCCGTCATCGGAGATCCACCGTTCGACCAACTCGGCTCGGTAGTGGGGCACGCGCAGGATGTCGCCGCCGGCGTACTCGACGACCAGCGTCTCCAGTTCTTCACCGCCGATCTTCACTCGCTCGAGCCCGCGGTAGCGCCCGATCCCGTGGTCGAGGTGCACGACATAGTCGCCGGGTGACAGGGCGGAGAGCGTGTCGAGGGCGACGCGGCTGACCGCCTGCGGTCGCCGGCGCGAGCGGCGTTGCCGCCGGAAGATCTCGTGGTCGGTGAACAACCACAGCGGCGGCTCGGCACTCGCGATGACGAAGCCGGCTGCCGGCGGCCCGAGGCCGAGGGTGATTTTGCGAAGCGTCGCCGCACCCGCCGTGTCCTCGAGGATCTCCTCCAGCCGCTCGAGCTGCCCCTCGTTGTCGCAGAGGATCAGCACTCGGGCGTCTGCCTCTAGGGCTTCTCGCAAAGAGGCGACCAGCCGATCGATGTGACGATCGATGGGCGGCGCTGCGTGGATCCCGAAGTCGAGATCGGCTCCGTCCGGCGATTCTACGACTCGCAGCTGTCCGAAGCGGCGGAACCGCGAGCGCACGGACTCCGGCGGATCCTGATAGCGCTCGGGCCTCTCGCTACGGCGCCGCAACTCGTCCCAGCTCTTCTGCCGTTCGCCCTCCTCGGCTCGCGTGTCGAGCCGCAGGATCGAGGTCGACTCGGGAAGTAGCTGCAGCAGACTGCCGGTGGCTGCGGTGACGCTCTCGTCTTCCAGTTGGGCGTCGTCACGGACCGGGAACCTGACGGGCAGCAGCCGGACCGATGCGAGGTTCGTGATCGACCGCTGGTCGAGGATATCGAAAGAGCGTATCGACTCTATCGCGTCGCCCCAGAACTCGAGCCGGATGGGATCGAGCGTCGTGATCGGGTAGACGTCGACGATACCGCCACGGACCGAGTATTCGCCCACGGCTTCCACCATGGGGACCTTTCGGTATCCGGCTTTCTCGAGGTCCCTGATCAGCGAGTCGCGATCGATTTCCTGCTCTTCCTGCAGCTGAAGCTCGAGATCGCTCCAGCTTGCGGGGACGACGAACCGTTCGGCGAGCGCCCTGGCGGTCGTCACCATTATGTGGGCACGGCCTGTGATAACGGCCTGCAGTGAGTCCACTCGCCGGGCGGAGATTTCGATGTGGGGGTCGCTGAGATCGGGGTGAACCGACTCGCGCTGCGGGAATACACGGGCCAGGCCTGGAGTCAGAGCCTCGAGATCTGTCTCGATCTCCTCCGCGACCGACGCCGTGGGCGCCACCAGGAGAACCCCACGCGCCGCGCCCGACTCGATCAGGGCCGCGGCGAGGACCGCGGGTGCGGAACCGCCGAGCCCGGCTAGAGCACGCTCCTCGCCCGGGGCCGGCATCCGGTCGGTGAGCCGGTCGAATTCCGGCGTGCTGCGGAGGCTATCTATGATCACGGATGCTTAAGCTGCCTTCGGAGTTTACCAGTTCACCCGCCAGGCCGACCCGACCCGCCTCGGTGCGGCGCGGCGACCGGCGGCCGCCAGAGCCGCCTCAACAATAGAAATGAGTATCAGGAGCACAACAAGGGGCCGCCAGGCGAGTTTGCCGCGGCGCGCCTTGTAGATGCTGTCTCTCCAGTCGGCCACGTCCATTCCCCTAATCCATGACCAGTTCGCAGCGGGCAGGAGCGCCTGCAGCTGTTCTTCGCGCCCGGCGGCCAGGTCCGCTTCTCGGAGTGGCGCGTTGACCGAGAGCGCCAGGACGGTACGCTCACCGTCGAAGACCGCGTAATTCCCCGGCCCTCTGGCGCTGAAGGGCGCTCCACCCTCCACCGGCACCTCGGAGCCGTCGGGGAGCAGGACCGTTCGGGCGCGATCGGGTAGCCGAAGGGTAGCGCCGCCTTCGAGAACC